>DATFJZ010000397.1:0-4086 GCA_035268945.1 Desulfobacteraceae bacterium
AAAACAGCTGCCGCTCACCTCGGAACAGCCCATGGACGGGCTGTGAGAATGAGCGTAGGGCAAAACCCGGACCTGCTGCCGGTGCACAACGACTTTCATATAAAACCAACATGGCCGGTCCATGGTCCTCGAACCGGCCACAACGACGGCTGGCTTCAGGTGAACACCGCCTGCCGGATTTCTTCGATATCTGCTTTTTCAACCCTGGCCAGGCCGATGGCGGCAAGAAAAACAAAATGAATGGTGTTGTCCTGTTTTTTCTTGTCCTTTGCCACGGCATCCATGACAAGGTCCGGGGGGATGTCATGGGTGGTTGGCAGATGGAGCCGGTGGAGAAGTCTTGTGATCCTCTGGTTCTCTTGTTCGGTGATCAGACCTCTTTTTCGGGAAAGATCTGCTGCCCCGGCCATGCCCACGGCAACGGCCATGCCGTGGGAGATACCCTTGCCGGTGGCGGTTTTTTCCAGGGCGTGGCCGATGGTGTGGCCGAAATTGAGCTTGCGCCGATCTCCTGTCTCTCTTTCGTCTTTTTCAACAATTTCTCCCTTTATTCTTACCGAATCCAGAACAAGCCTTGTGATGACGTCATGGTCCAGGGCAAGGGCTTTTTCCGCATTGGCTTCGAGAAACGAGACCATGGCCTCGTCGGCAATGAGGCCGTGCTTGACGATTTCGGCAAGCCCGTTAACGATCTCTTTTTCCGGCAGGGTGTTGAGCATGGCGGTGTCGCACAGGACAAATTCCGGCTGGGAAAATACCCCCACCATGTTTTTAAAGGCGTCAAAATTGACCCCGTTTTTCCCTCCCACGCTGGCATCCACCTGGGAGAGAAGGGTGGTTGCGACAAATCCAAAGGGCAGCCCCCTCATGTAGGTGGATGCCGCAAACCCCGTGATGTCACAGACAATACCACCGCCGATGCCGAGGATAAAGGTGGACCTGTCAGCTTTCAGCCGGATCAGTTCCCTGTATATGGTTTCACAGGTTGCCAGGGTTTTGATCTTTTCCCCGGTGGGGATGGTGATCACCGGGCAGCGGGGGAAAAGGGGGCCGTAAATCCGTTCAACGTTTTCATCGGTGATGATGATGGTTTTTCCCCCTGGAAGCGAGGCTGAAACATTGCCCAGCTTTTCCCCCACATGGATGGAAGACACTCGATTTTCGGTTTTTACCTGCAGGGTCTTCATTGGGTGTCACCTGCAATGCGGTGAATGGCATTGACTTTTTTCATGAGAACCTCAAACTGGTTCGGGTAAAGGGACTGGGCGCCGTCGCTCATGGCCTCTTCCGGGAGGTGGTGCACCTCCACCATGAGCCCGTCGGCCCCGACGGCTGCTGCGGCATATGCCAGGGGGGAGACCTGATCTCTGACCCCTGCGGCATGGCTGGGATCCACGATGAGGGGCAGGTGGCTCTCTTTTTTTGCCGCAGGAACCACCGAAAGGTCCAGGGTGTTGCGGGAGTGTTTGACAAAGGTCCTCACCCCCCTTTCACAGAGAATCACCTGGTCATTCCCCTCCTCCATGATGTATTCAGCGGCCATGAGCCATTCCTGGAGGGTCGCTGACATCCCCCGCTTGAGGAGGATCGGCCGGTGTGATTTTCCGGCCCGTTTCAGCAGGGAGAAATTCTGCATGTTCCGGGTTCCAATCTGCACAACGTCGGCATAGGTTTCCACCATGTCAAAGGTTTCGATGTCCATCACCTCTGTTGCCACGGGCAGCCCTGTTTCGGTGCGGACCCGTGCAAGGATCTCAAGCCCTTCTTTGCCAAGGCCCTGGAAAGAGTAGGGTGACGAGCGGGGTTTAAATGCGCCCCCCCGGAACATTGCAGCACCGGCCTTTTTCACGGCCCTGGCAATGGTCAGGGCCTGCTCTTCGCTTTCAACGGCACAGGGTCCTGCCAATACCGGCATGGAGCCGTCTCCGAACAGCACGCCGCCTGCGTCCACAATGGTGTTCTCCTGTTTGACCTCACGGCTCACCAGTTTGTAGGGTTTTGTCACGGCAATGACCTCTTTTACACCGTCAAGGCCTAAGAAATGGGCAGCATCCACGGATCCCTTGTTGTAGAGGATGCCAATGGAGACCCTGTCTCCCCCTGGAATGGGACGGGCCATGTATCCCCTCTTTTCCGCTGTTGCCACAACTCCTTGGACCTGTTGTTCTGTTGTTCCTTTGTTCATTACAATAAGCATTGTGTCCTCCCTGTTATCGTTATCGGTTCGTTGTATTGTTATCACTCGATGATCCCCCACCGGTTGGTCGGTCAGGAACAAGAACGTCGAGTTTCAACTATTCACGGGGGTGGGGGCAGCCTGACCCCGCAGGCCCGCCACAGCAATAAAAAAAGGCTGCCGGTGTTCTACCTGCAGCCCTTAGAGACAATGCCCTGAAACAATAAAAAAAGGCTGCAGGTGGTTTGCCTGCAGCCTTTTCATTCTCTTGTTTGCTTTATTATGAAACAGAATTCAGACGGCAGGCGGTTGTAAAAGACCACCCCTGCCAACGGCAAACCCTGTCTGCCGGCAGATTTTTTCCCTGGATGAAAAAAACATTTTCTGTTTGATAATAAATCATAATTCATTTAGAACTATTGTATTGCTGGCAGCTTGTCAACACAAAAAAACGATTTTTGTCATTTTGTCGGCAATTCTAATGTTGACCGTCCACACACAGAGGGCAGGATCAATGCCGAAGATCTGAAATTGCAGGGTAAAAACCCGGCATGACACTGGAAAGGAGTTTGCCGGCATGGGCATGCATGGAACGATGGATGAAAAAGAGCCTGTCATCCCTTCAGACGGGGATTCTTCTGATGTTAAAAGCCAGGAGTTCTTTGCCGTGGAACGCAGTATTGCCGTAAAGGCCGGGGCTCTTTTTTTAACGGCGGTCGGGGGGGTGTTCCTGGCACTGTTCATCGGCCTGGTGCCCAGGGTGTTTTCACTGGCGGCAATGGCCGCTGCCAGCGCCGGGGCAGGGGGGTATGCCCTTGTCCGTCTGCAAAGGCAGGCAGGGGATTCTTTTTACGCCCATCTTCTCCTGGTGGTGTTCCTCGGGGACATTGCCGGAGCGGCCCTGCTTTCCGGGGGGATTGACAGCCCTGTTCTTTGGTGGCTTTTTCTGCTGCCCGTTGCCGCAGGCGTCATGATCCGTTTTCCTGCCGTCCTCTGGTATGGAGGACTTGGGGCGGTGGTCCCTGCCGGTTTGGCCGGGCTCCAGATGGGTTCCGGTGACGCTTCATCCCTTATTCCCGGTCAATGGAACATCTGGTTTTCTCTTTTCAATAGTCTTGCCGTGCTTATTGCTGTTTCCGGTTTCATCTGTTTTTTTCTGGCCAGGCTCGTCAATAAGGCTGCCGCCCAGGGTCAGATGGAAGAAACCTACCGGAAAATGTCAAAGCAGGCCGAGGATGCCAGCCGTGCCAAGGGGGAGTTTCTGGCCAATATGAGCCACGAGATCCGTACCCCCATGAACGGGATCATCGGTATCCTCCACGTTCTCATGGAAACCGAAATGACGACGGAACAGGAAAAATACCTGACCATTGTTTCCAGCAGCGCCAATGCCCTCTTGTCCATTATTAACGATATCCTTGATTTCTCAAAAATCGAGGCAGGCAAGCTCGACCTGGATATCATGCCCTTCGATCTGGAGATGGCCCTGGATGAAATCACGGCCCTGCCCGCCACCCAGGCAAGGCAGAAGGGAATCGATTTCGAGTATGCCATGGAGCCGGATGTTCCCCGGCGGGTCATGGGAGATCCCGGGCGTATCCGCCAGATCATGAACAACCTCATTGGCAATGCCGTCAAGTTCACCGAGGAAGGCGAGGTCACCCTGCAGGTGGACCGGGTATCGGAAACGGAGTACACCGCTGTGGTGAGGTTCACCGTCAACGACACGGGCATCGGCATTGCTCCTGAAAACATGGACAAGCTGTTCCAGGACTTTTCCCAGGCAGACGCCTCCACCACACGAAATTACGGCGGTACCGGTTTGGGGCTTGCCATCTGCAAGCTTCTGGCCGAGAAGATGAACGGCACCATCGGTGTGGAGAGCATGGAGATGATCGGCAGCACCTTCT
>DATFJZ010000398.1:0-7312 GCA_035268945.1 Desulfobacteraceae bacterium
TGGATGCCCGTTTGATTATTTCCCGGAGATCCGCCGGCTTGAATGGTTTTGCAATAAAGTCAAAGGCCCCCTTTGACAGGGCCTCCCTGGCAATCTCAACGGTTGAGTACCCGGTGATGATAATGACCTTTGTGCGGGTGGATTTTGCCAGCACCTGTTCCAGAATTTCGATACCGTCGATTTTTTCCATGCGGATATCGGTTACGACAATATCAAAGGGAATTTCATCGAAGCGGGCCAGGGCATCCTCACCGTTTTCAAAGGTTTCAACCAGATCCCCTGTTTTTTCCAGGGCGGGTTTTAATCGTTTACCGACGATACTTTCATCATCAATCAGCATGATGCTAAGCGGTTGTTCTGACATTTATACGTTCCCCTTATGAATAAAAGGTTGATAATTGTAATCTGCCATGCGCTTTGGTTGAAAGGGTTTGACTGCAAATGTCCAGGTTCGATGCCAGTTGTCCCTGTTGAAACAGGTTTTGATCGATCTCGATACCAATGGGCTCCAGATTCTGGGTCACCTTTGAAAACATCTCTTCCATGAACGGCATCACCGTTGCATCCAGGCGTTTGTCTTTTCCATTGAACCAGTCCAGGGCCTGGAAAAGCAGCTGATATTCGGGCTCTGCTGCATCCGGGGTATCAACGGGTGCCGGGTCGTGGGAAGGGTTTGCCTGACCGGATGGGTTTGATCCAACGAGTCGTTTTGCTGTAAGAACATGTCCGTCGTAGACGCGGTAGAAGGCTGGACCGTTTTCGGGAACCAGCACACAGGCATCATAAACCATCATCCCCAGCCGTTGAACAACCCTGTCTATCAGGGTGATCACGTAATGACGGTCAAAGATATACTCGTCAAGGGCTTTCTCCCGACCATCGTCAAACAGGTCAAGCAGTTTTCTTGTGTTTTCAACGAATTGGTGAAAACGGATCTGCTGGATGTACAATCCATTGATTTCCGGTTCCTTTTGTCCGATCTGTTTTAACGTTTTTAAAATGCCCATCGCACTTCCTCCTTGGGTATAATTACCGGGTTGATGGATCAAAGGACCCTTGGGGTTTTGAGGTTTCAACCGGTCTGTTGCCGGATGACGGGCACGCCATGGGAACCCCGAGAGCCTCGGCTGCATTGAAGATGATCTGCCTGAGATCCTCCGGCTTGAAAGGTTTGGCAATAAAGTCAAAAACCCCCTTTCCCATGGCCTCACGGGCCAGGTCAATCTTTGCATATCCGGTGATCATGATCACCTTGGTCTGGGGGTAATTCTGCTGAACATGGCCGAGGACCTGGAGACCGTCCATGCCCTCCATGCGAATATCGGTGACCACGATATGAAACGCTTTTTGATCCATTCGCTCAACGGCTTTTGCCGGGTCTTCAAACACTTCCACCGAACAGCCAATTTTATCCAGGGCCGGTTTGAGGCGCCTGCCCACAATCGGTTCATCATCCAGAAGCAGAACTTCCAATGGTTTTGACATTTCAACGTCTCCTAATAGTTAACAGCATTTGAGTTGCGTCAATTTCTTATCGTAATAGGTAAAATCATCTGCGAAGATCTATAACACATGGTTTAAATACGCTTTTTCACATGAACTTCCACCAGATTAACGCCTTCAACCCCGCCGGCAAGTTCCTTTATCTTTGCCGTCTTCTCCCGCTTGTTTCGATTTGACGACCGGGTCATGACCACCACAGACCCGTCACGGGCCTCGACCTTAACGTCGGACATGACCTCTAAAAGAACCGTATTGACCCTGGCGGTAAGGGCAAGATCCGTCAGGCATTTCATGGAATAGGTCATCACCTGGAACTTACGGAACCCTGCTGCATCGGTAATGGTTTTTACCGCTTCATCCGGATCGATCTGATCCAGGTTGATCACAAGATCATATCGGGACAATTCGGTTTCATCACAGCCATAGGCGGCCATGGACCACTTCTTTCGTTCCTGGAGCTTTGCCGGGCGACTTTTTTTTGATTTGTCCGGGTTTCCCCCTTTCCCGGCGGCAATGTCCCCGGTCTCCCCGCTGTTTGCCGACAGGATGCGTATTTTCATGGCATGGGAGACTCCCCTGACATAGAGATGGGCCCCCAGGCCATGGCAGACAGTGTTCCCCGCCAAAAGACGGTCAAGGACTTCGTGTTCGATGCAGGCCAGGTCGTGCCGCCATTGGGATGGAGACAGTTTCTTAAAGAACGATGGGGTTGTTTCCATCTCTCTGTTCAGACGTTCCGGATCGATGTGATGCTTTGTCCCTATTTCGTTGATGAGTTGGCGGTTCAGCAGGGTATATTCCAGTTGGTCGGCAACTTTCCCGGCGATTGTCTGTTCTATTTCCCCGACATCAGCGGAAATAATAATGATGGGCATGAGTTTCTCCTTTTAAATGGCATTCTCCGGCAGTTCGATCCCTGCATGGGTCTCAAGATGATGGATACCGTCGGTTTTCTCCCGGATCTCTTTGAGTTTTTTCAACAGTCTGCTTCCGGCCGGGTCCTTGCTCTTTGTATAAACCAGAACGTTGCCGTATTCACAGGTTACGCCCACATGGGGAAATTCGTCCACCAGGAAGGCTTTGACCCTGCAGGAGACCGCCATGTCCTCTAATTTCTGCTGGCCTTCTTCCGTTGTCTGCAGCGCTTGAGTGCCGGCGGCCCGGCAGATAAAATCCACGGCATCGTCCAGGGAGAGCTTGTCGATGCAGATGCTTAAATCATAAAGGGCCGCATTCCAGGGGTCCTCTCCGTACAGGGAGAGGGTCCATTTGCGCCGCTGGCGGTCATCGTTAAGGGTAAGGGAACGGGCCTTTCGGGCAGAGACCTTATCCCTTTCGACCCGGTTGCGGATACGGCTCTCAAGGTTTTCCGTGATTCTCACCTTGAGAACGTGGGGGATCTCCTTGAGCAGCAGGTGGCCGGCCAGGCCGTGATAAACAATGTTGTCATTGAGAACCCGTTCCACCAGGGAGGATCGGATATAGGTGATGTACGATTGTTTGTTGTGGCTGTAGCGCTGGAGAATCCCCGGGGCATCGTGAATGGCGTTGATGAGTTTGATCTCTGTTACGTTGTACCGCCTGGAGGCGTCCAGGAGGACATCCCGGCTGAGGAGGTCGAACTGAAGCTGTTTTGCCACCCGTTCCGCTACGGTTTTGCCCATGGAATAGGATCCGCGGGAGATAGTTATGATAGGCATAGGAGAGAGTCCTTTTTGGAATGAAGGTAACAAGTGAAAACCGTATGTATCGGTTGTTTTCACTTGCTGCCTGACGTTTAAACACCATAAACCAGGCTGATCATGGCAATCATGACAACGAGAAAGACCACGCTGATCAGGGCCCCTGCCTTGATAAAATCCACTGTCCGGTAGCGTCCCGGTCCCATGTAGAGGGCGTTGACCTGGTGGGTGGGGAGCATGAACGAATTGCTTGTGGCAAGTCCCACCACCAGGGCCGCCATTCTCGGATCTGTGTGGGCCGCAATGGCCATGTTCACCACCAGGGGCACCAGCAGGACCGTCGCCCCGACATTGGAAATAACCAGGGTAAAGATGGTTGACAGGATGCCAATGACGCTGAGGAGAACAATCGGTGATACATCCCCGATCACATTGAGTATGGAGTGGGCAATCCAGCTGGCCGCACCGGTTTTTTCCGTGGCAATGCCCAGGGGAATGAGACCGGCCAGGAGAAAAATGGTCCGCCAGTCCACCGACTGGTAGGCTTCGTCAATGGTCAACACCCGGCTGAGGATCATGCCAAGGGCACCGGTCATCAGTGCCACTGACAGTTGAATCTTCAAACCCATGATCATGACCAGGGCGGTTATCAGCCAAAAGCCCGCCCACAGGGCCTTTTCCGGCCGCATCTCCTCCATGTCCGTGGGAATGCTGAACAGCAGCCCCCCCTCTTTCTGCAATGCAGAAAGACGCTTCCAGGTGCCGTGGAGGGTGATGACGTCACCGACCTGGAAAACAATATCATCAATTTTGGCTCGATAGGTCTCTTCCTGGCGGTAGACACTCAAAGGGGTGATGCGGAACCGGTCCTGGAAGTTGATCTCTTTCAAGGATTTCCCGGCAAAGGTCGACCTGGGGGCAACCACCACGTCAACGGCTCCGGCTGCTTCGCTTCCCAGGACGTCGTTGTAGGTTTCAAGGGTCTCCTTGAGAATCATGCCCTGGGCATGAACCATGCGGTCTACGTCTTTCTTTTCGCCACAGACCACAAGATCAATGCCCGAGTGAATTTCCATGTCAGGCTGGGGTGAGATGACATGGTAATCCGGCGGCTCTGTCAGGGCCACAACGTTGAGCAGATATCTTCGCCTCAGATCTTCCGCCGTTACGGGATCCCGGTAATCAGTGAAATCATCGGGGGTTCTTAATTCATAGATTTCGGCAGGGCGGGTTCCCGGTTCGGCTTCGGTTGCCGGCTCTTCAGGCCCTTCGCCCTTTTCTGTCTCTTCTCCCTGGGGCAGGATAAACCTGCCGAACACGATAAAGCAGGTGACACCGCTTATTACCAGTACAAAACCGATGGGGGTGACGTCAAACAGGCCGAAGGGCTCTAAATTAAAGGGTGCCATAAGGTCATTCAAAAGAATCAGGGGGCTGCATCCCACAAGGGTAATGGTGCCCCCCAGGATGGCGCTGAAGCCAATGGGCATGAGAAGGCGGCTCAGGGGGATCTTCTGCATTTTGCTGATTCGCTGGATGGCCGGCAGAAAAAGAGCCGCGGCCCCGATGTTCTGCATAAAACTCGAAATCACGGCCACGGTCATGGAAATGGCAACGATGATTCTGGATGTGCTGTTGCCGGCAATGCCCAGCACCGGTGCCACGAGTTTGTTGATCATGCCGGTGCGGTCCAGGCCGGCACCGATGATGATCACCGCAATGATCGACACCACGGCATTACTGCTCAGCCCGATAAAGGCCTCGGTGGGTGTGACCAGGTGAAGCAGGGGCAGGGAGACCATCATCAGGATGGCCACCACATCCACCCGTACCCATTCAACGATAAAAAGAAAGATGGCAAGTCCGATCATGGCCATTACGAGGATCATGTCAAAGGTTAACGGTTCCATATTCACTCCAGCTTTGAATTAGTGTTTGTTGTCTATTTGGCAGCAGTCACTCTGTTTCTTTTTTACTTACCGTCAAAAGCGGACATTCAAGGTTGTCGACGACCTTGGATATCCAGTGACGACCAACCCCCCGGCCCTTGTGGGGCAGCTTTCGCCCGCTGCCCCAGATGATCGATTGAAACGGGGGCCGGTCGGCTAGAAATTTCATCAGCTCCTGGCCAGGATCCCCTATTTTAAGGGCGGAGTTGACGTCTATTCCCTCCTGAATGAACGGCTGAAGGCATTCGGACAGGCTTTTCCCCGCCCGGATTTCAATGTTTCGAATGGTGTTGCGTTTTGGCCCGATCAGGGTGCGGCCCACAAAGGACATGGGTACTATCATCAACAGGGTGACTGTCGCATCGACTCGCAGGGCAAATTCCCGAACGTACACCAGCGCCTCTGGAAGTATTTGTTCATTTTCAAACACAAGCAAGATGTTACGAAACATGGTAAACCTCCTTAAACGCAGCATAAAAAGCAAAATCCCTGCCAGTGCACATTGCGAGTGTAAGGTGCTTGAATTAAAGGGTTTTTTTTTGCAGATATTCGAAAAGGGGAGAAATGAAACGTTTCAAAATGCAACAGAGGTCGGGCTATGGGTGTGAAAAGGGGCGGGGCAGGGAGGGGATCGGTTTGTTGCAGAATCGAACCTGTCCGTTGCAAAAAAACAGGGCAGGCCGCCACCCCTCAGGAGAGATCGTATTTTTTCATTTTCCGCCACAGGGAGGCACGGTCAATACCAAGTATTTCAGCGGTTCTGGTGCGGACGCCCCCGGTGATTTTCAGCAGATGGGCAATGTAGTCCTGCTCAAGCTCAGACAGGGTCATCAAGTGCTTCTCGGGCCGTTTGTACGCCTGGAGTTCAAGGGCGATCAGGTCCGGGGGCAGGTCGCACACACGGATAACCGCCTCCTTGCAAAGGGCTGCGGCCCGCTCCAGAATGTTTTCAAGCTCCCGCACATTCCCGGGAAATGCATAGTCGCAGAGAAGGGCCATGGCTTTCTGGGAAATGGCGTTGATCTGCCGGCCTTTTCCATCGTTCAGGCGGTTGAGGATATGGTAGCACAGCAGGGGGATATCCTGTTTGCGCTGGCTTAAACCGGGGAGTTTTATGGTTACCACATTGATTCTGAAGTAGAGGTCCCTGCGAAAGGCTCCCTGGTTTACCGCCTCTTTGATGTCAACGGCCGTTGCTGTAACGATGCGCACATCGATGGCAACGGGGCGATTGCCCCCCACCCGGATGAGTTCTCCCTCCTGGAGCACCCGCAGGAGTTTAACCTGCATGGAATGGGGCATTTCACCGATCTCGTCGAGGAAGAGGGTGCCTTTGTCGGCGGTTTCCAGCAATCCCCTGCGCTGGCTGTCCGCCCCGGTAAAGGCCCCTTTTTCATGTCCGAAGAGTTCATTGTCGATGAGGGATTCGTTGAGAGCTCCGCAGTTAAACGCGACAAAAGGGCCGTCTTTGCGCAGGCTCGTCTCATGGATGGCCCTTGCCACAAGCTCCTTGCCGCTTCCGGAATCTCCGGTGATCATCACGTTGCACTGCGTCGGTCCAATCTGCTGGATGAGCGACACAACTTCTCTGATTTGACTGCTTTCGCCGATAATGACCGGTGCCCTGGCATTCATGGTATCGGTGGGCAGGCCATTGGAGGCAGCGTCCCTGATCTGTCTGGTTTCAAGGGCCTGGTTGACACAAGCCCGCACCTGGTCCGGTGTAAAGGGCTTTTCGAGATAGTAGAATGCGCCCTCTTTGGTGGCCTGGACAGCGCCGTCCAAGGAGGCGTAACCGGTGATCAGAATCACCTCGGTTTCCGGGAAGCGGGCCTTGATACTGCTCATCAGGTCCAGCCCGTTCATGGAGGGCATCATCACATCGCTGATCACCACATGGCAGGGGCGTTTTTCAATCTGTTCCAGGGCACGCTGGGGGTTGGAAACAGTGGAGACCTGATACCCCTCCTTTTCAAGGATTCTTCGCAGCTGCTTGAGGGTTAAGGGCTCGTCATCTATAATAACAATATAAGGGATCATCCATTACCTGCCGTGCAAGGTCAATCGATTCGTTAACAAGTGTTTCTTGCGGCAATTGTAGGGAATCCCCCTTTTTTTGTCAATACGCCATAAAAAAAGGGCCTTGATCATACCCCCGCTGTCCGTATTGAAGTGTCA
>DATFJZ010000399.1:0-2110 GCA_035268945.1 Desulfobacteraceae bacterium
ACCAGCATATCGGACATACCGGGCACCATGGCACCGGTGTCAAGATTAAGGGAGAAATTTGCAAAGCCCTTTTTCTGTTCATCACTTTCGGCCAGATAAGTGCACTCAAGCAGCAGGTATCGCGTGTTAACGCCGGCGGTGCCTGTCACCCTGATTTTGCTTTTGTGAAATTCAAACTGTTCCCTGATGAGGTTTTCAAAGCCCTGGGTTTTGATGTAGTTAAATGTTAAATCCGCCTGGAGAAAAGGCGGTTTTGCACCTGCCATGGAGACAATGGTGTCAAGAAAAGGGGTTTGAAACTGTATGGCAAAGACATTTTTCTCTTCTGGTTTTGCCATCTTTTCCTGATTCTGGACCAGGAGGATCTCTTCGTCAACATTCAGCGCCGCGGAGAGGTCCTCGGGCAGCAGGGCGGTGATCCTCTGGTTTTCAGACTCCAGAACAGCCCCTTTTTCCCGGAGAAAACGGGCCACAAAGGAGATCAGGTCAATGTTGCTGTCATCAGCGGAAATATTAGAGTTCATAGTTGTCACCAAATAACTTGTCATCCAGCTCACGGGTTTTATGGTACCCTGTTTTGGCCCGTTTCAGTTTTGTGCCAAGGCTTGAAAAGGATTGTTTGCGCTCCTGTTCGCTTTCTGCGTTTACCCAGATGTCGTACACCATGTCGCCGAATTCCTTTTCTCCCCTGACACGCCCGAGAACCATATCGATCTCTCCGATGACCATCTCAAACATGTTGATCTTCCGGTCAAGGACATCGAGGATATAATCCTCGATGGAACCGGTGGCACAGAAGTTGAAAATCTGCACCTGGTTTTCCTGGCCGATCCTGTGAATACGGCCGATCCTCTGTTCGATTTTCATGGGGTTCCACGGCAGATCGTAATTGACCATCCGTGAGCAGAACTGGAGGTTCCGCCCCTCGCCGCCGATTTCCGTTGTGACCAATACCTGGTTTTTCTCCCGGAAGTCCTCCACTGCCAGATCCTTCTGATGGTTGTCCATGGAGCCGTGGAAGATGGAAAAGGAGATACTGTTCCATTCGAGAAATTCGGCAAGGTGGTCCACGGTGCCTCTGTATTTGACAAAAACGATGATTTTCTCCCGGGTGGCCTTGATCACCTTGAGCAGGGCCTTGTTCTTGGGGGTGTCCACCGTGGTGCGGCACAGGTTCTTCACCGCCCGGATCTCCTCTTCGTGCTCTCCGAGGGTCTGCTTTTTTGCAAGCATGTTGTTCAGGCTCATCTCCACAGCCTTTGGAGAAGAGCCTGCCTGGGCCAGCAGATTTTTCACAATGGTTTTTGCCCTTCCCTGTTTTTTTTCGTTGAGGGAGAGGATCAGTTCTTCCAGCCTCTGGTAAAACACTTTGTCCGCCTCCATCGGCTCAATGCGGATGGTCTCGGCAAATCTCGGGGGGATGTGAATGCCTGCCAGTGCCCTGGTGTTTCGTATCATCACCTGGTTGAGCAGTTCTTTTAAGAGTGCCTGGTTTCTGGGGTCAGTGGGGTCTCCCCGGGTCATGAACTTTTCCCTGAAGGCCTTGGCCGTGGCGAGCTGGCCCGGTTTGAGCAGGGTGATCAGATTGTAAAGCTCCATGAGGTTGTTTTCCACAGGCGTGGCCGTCAAAAGCAGGATGAACCGTTTTTTCAAGGAATTGACAAGCTTCCAGTTCAGGGTCGAGCGGTTCTTTAAATGGTGGGCCTCGTCAACAATGATCATGTCATATTCCCTGCCGGTGACAAGGTCGAAATTTTTTTTTGATTTGGCGTGGTTAATGGACGCAACCACAAGGGGGTTGTCCCAGAAGGTCCGGGAACCGGATTGAAATTCGGGATCATCCGTTGAGGGGACATCCATGTTGAACTTTAGTTTCAGCTCTTCTTTCCACTGGCTGACAAGGGGGGTGGGCGTTAAAATCACTCCGGTGGTCACCATCCCCCGCTTGATATACTCCACCAGTATGATCAGCGCCTCAATGGTTTTGCCAAGGCCCACCTCATCGGACAACAGGGCCCTGCCCCTGAACTGTTTCAACACTTTTTTTGCCGTCTCCTCCTGGTACCAGAAGGAGCGCACCTGGGTCAGGGAGGTTAGGCAGACAAGGCTT
>DATFJZ010000400.1:0-20513 GCA_035268945.1 Desulfobacteraceae bacterium
ACCGAAAACCCTGTGATTGGACGTAAACTTGCCCAGGTGCAAGGCGCAAAAAATTTTAAAACCGGAGTGTACTCAGGTACATGAGGATTTTAAAATTTTGCAGCAACGCAGCAGATGGGTGAGTTTTCGTTCAAGCACTAATTAAAATGTCAGAAGTTTACCTGATTCATGGTTTTCTGTCAAACTGAATAACCCTCAACTCGTTACCACGCCAATGGCAAAAAAAAGTCACTATTCCAGGGTCCGTTCCCGGGTGACATGACCTTTTTTCTTGCCAGGCAGGCCTGAATCGTGTAAAAAAGATCCTTTGGGCAATGCTGAATTCCGGAGCCTTATCCGGATGAGTGGCAGGCGTGCATTGTTGCATTGTTTTGAACGTTTCCCTGTCCCCGGGCGGTAAATGCCTCCCCAACGCTGAACAACCGAGGCAGAACAACAGGCCAAGACATGGCATCGGGGAAAGGGAAAAGGAAACGCTCCAGGTTTCCAACCAGACAAACCGAACCATTGCAGGATACCCGCTACATGAGTCAAACCCGTTCCCTCATTGACATCCTCAGAACCCAGCTGAAAAAAGAAGAGTCCCTTCCTGTGCTGAGCAAAAATTCCCTGGGACTGCAGCAAGAGGTAATAAAAAAAGATCCGGACCTGAAAAAAATAGAAAAAATGATCAAGTCAGACCCCTCGGTGACAGGCCATGTACTCAAGATGGCCAATTCCCCCTTTTACAGGGGACTGGAGCAGATCTCCACCATAAAAGAGGCCATCCTTCGACTGGGAAGTGTGGACCTGGGCAATCTGATTTTACAGGCAGTGCATAAAAAAAATTTCCAGTCCAGAGACCCGTTCATCCGTCTCCAACAGAAGAAACTCCTGCACCACTCCTTATTATGTGCCACGGGCTCCCTCTGGACGGCAAAATATCTGGAGATTGAAGACCTGATTCAAAAGAGCTTCATCGCCGGCCTGCTGCACGATATGGGAAAGCTCTATCTATTGACGGCCTTTGAACAAATGAAGACAAATAATGCAATAAAAAATTACCCCCCAGACACCCTTGTCGAACAAATCATTGACAGACTCCACGCAAAAATGGGACATGAACTCATATCCAGCTGGAACCTTCCAGATTCCCTGTGCAAAATTGCCGGGGAACACCACAACCCGGAGTTTGACCGCAACGACATACTCCTTGCCCTTGTCCGGTGCGTGGATCAGGTGTGCAACAAGATGGATAGGGGAAACAGGGAAGAGGAGACCGCATTGATAGCCTCTTCTGCCGAGGCGGATATTCTGGGGATATCGGAAATCGGCCTGGCTGAAATGGAAATTGCCATTGAAGATTACCAGCAAAAATTCGGATTCAAAAAATGAGGAGTCCAGTACAGAGTCCTGCAGATACAACAACAGTTGAACCCCCATCTCCCCATTGTTCCGCCAACAGAGGGGCCATGGGGACAAAGGCTTGTTTTCATTGATAAACAGACAGGAACCATTTTGAACAGGCCCGGGATTGTTAACAACCTGAAGCGATTGGTATAGAAATCAGCAATTTTGGCCGGCGTTATGACCAAGCTTCATCGCTAAACCGTATTTTTTACCAGGGCCCCCCAAGGGCCCGAAAAAGAGGTAATATTTTGGCTTCTGAAATCAGCATGATCGAAGACATGAAAGAGAGCCGGAAAAAAAACCATAAAACGAAAAATAAAACCGGTGAAATCGTTTCATGTCTTATCAGGGAAGAAATTGTCACACAAAAACAGGTTGAACACGCGCTGAGGATAAAATCCAAGCTTGCCTCCCAGGTCTCCCTGCTTGATATCCTTGTGGACCTTGGCCATCTGTCTGAAAACAAAATCAAGGAGACCCTGAGAAAAGAATCTCTCTCCATACGGGTCGGAGATCTTCTCCTGGAGCTTGGCTATATTACCGAAGAAAAACTGGAAGCTGCCCTGAAAATCCAGCAAACCGAAAAAGAGAAGAAAAAACTCGGCGAGGTACTTATTGAACAGAAATTCCTCAGCGAAAACTCTTTTCTTGAGCTCCTTTCCGTCCAGATGGGCTTTCCCCATGTAGAACCTGATATTGTGGAAGTAGACAAAAAACTCGCCGTCAAAACCCCTGTGGAGTGGTGCCGGAAACACCAGTTCATCCCGATAAAAGAGGAAAAAGGCAAAATTCTCATTGTTTTTGAAGACCCCCTCAACAACGATTCTATCCAGGCTGCCAAAAAAATTTTTGGTCCGGATATCACCATTGGTGTTGCCTCCCACAGCTCCATTTCCACCGCCCTGAACAAAATTGAAATAGCCCTTGTAAAAAAAGATAAGATTGTTGACCAGGATTCCGCCCAGGGGATAGTTGACTCAATCATCGAAAAAGCACTGATGGAAGATGTCAGCGATATCCATATAGAACCGCTGAAGGATCGACTCCAGGTGCGTTTCCGCCAGGATGGCGTATTGATCCACTACAAAGATTTTCCATTGAGCATTATACCCATGGTGACAAGCCGGTTGAAAATCATGGGTGATTTGAATATCACGGAAAAACGGCGCCACCAGGGGGGCAGGATTGTTTTTGAGTACAACGGCGGTGAATACGCCCTGCGCATCTCTTTTTACGTCACCATCCACGGTGAAAAGGTCGTGATGCGGGTGTTGAACCGGATGAACCAGGTGGTTAACATCGATCACATCGGCATGCAGCCGAGGATTTTAAAAAAGTTCCTCAATGATGCGGTCAGTGTACCAAGCGGTATTGTTATTGCCACAGGCCCCACCGGTTCCGGCAAGACAACCACCCTGTACAGCTGCATCGGCCACATCAAGACCCCCCAGATCAGCATCATCACGGCAGAGGACCCGGTGGAGTATACCCTGGACGACATTGCCCAGTGCTCCATCAATCCGGACATCGATCTGACCTTTGCAGAAACCCTCAAGCATGTTGTCCGGCAGGACCCCGACGTCATTGTCATCGGGGAGATACGGGACCGCTACTCTGCCGAAGTGGCCATCCAGGCCTCCATGACCGGCCACAAGGTGTTTACCTCGTTTCACACCGAGGACAGTGTCAGCGGAATTGTCAGGCTGATAAACATGGATATCGAACCATCGCTCATCGCCTCCACCGTTGTGTGCATCCTTGGCCAGAGACTTTTGAGAAAAGTCTGCACCGTGTGCCGAAAACCACAGAACCCCACACCAGAAGAACTTCAAAAAATGGGATACACCCCTGCAGAGACCTCACGGTACGAGTTTGTCAAGGCAAAGGGATGCCCCAGCTGCAACCATACAGGCTACAAGGGCAGAATCGCCGTTTTTGAGCTGCTCGTGGTCAACGAATTTGTCAGGGATGCCATACTGAACAAAAAAGCCAGCTATGAAATCAGAAAAATATGCATGGAGACCTCGGGGCTTGTCACCCTTTTTGAAGATGCCGTGTACAAAGCGGCAGCGGGAATCACCTCCATTGATGAAATCTTTCGGTGTGTTCCAAAACTGCTGCCCCCCAGACCCATCAAAGAAATCAAACGTTTGCAGGGAGTATGATTCATGAATCAAAACCGTTCCATCATCGATCTGCTCAGAACCCAGCTGAAAAAAGAAGAGTCCCTTCCTGTGCTGAGCAAAAATTCCCTGGGACTGCAGAACGAGGTGATAAAAAAAGATCCGGATTTAAAAAAAATAGAAAAGATGATCAAAACAGACCCATCGGTGACAGGCCATGTGCTAAAGATGGCCAACTCCCCCTTTTACAGGGGGCTTGACCAGATCGCCACCATAAAAGAGGCGATCCTTCGATTGGGAAGTGTGGAACTGGGCAATCTGATTTTGCAGGCGGTGCATAAAAAAAACTTCCAGTCCCGGGACCCGTTCATCCGCCTTCACCAGCAAAAACTCCTGAACCACTCCATATTATGTGCCATGGGCTCGTTCTGGACGGCAAAGCACCTGGACCTTGACGACCTGGTTCAACAGAGCTTCATTGCCGGGCTGCTTCATGACATGGGAAAACTCTATCTCTTAACCGCCTTTGAAAAGATGAAAACCAACAATGTGATGGAGAATCAACCCCCCAGCACCCTTGTCGAGCAGATCATTGCACGACTCCACCCCAAATTGGGACATGAACTCATATCCCACTGGAACCTTCCAGAATCCCTGTGCAAAATTGCCGGGGATCACCATTCCCCGGAGTTTGACAGAAACGATATCCTCCTTGCCCTTGTCCGGTGCGTGGATCAGGTGTGCAACAAGATGGAGAGGGGAAACAGGGAGGAGGAGACGGCTATGATCGCTTCTTCTGCCGAGGCGGATATTCTGGGGATATCGGAAATCGGCCTGGCTGAAATGGAAATTGCCATTGAAGATTACCAGGAGAAACTTGGAATCAAAAAAAAGGCAGAAGCTTGACCGCAACACTGGAAACGGGCAGGCTGAACACCCCCATATTTTTTTACACTTGATTTTATTACCGATAGTGGTTAATCTCCTCTACCGGAAACAGGAACCAACTTGATGCACAGCCCCAGGGCTGAAAAGTATATACGTTTTAGATCAGGAGGTTATGATGTTTAAGATCGTGAATCGGGAGGAAATGGCCCAGGGGACCATCATTCTGAACGAAATTGAAGCACCGCGCATCGCTGGCAAGGCCAAACCGGGCCAGTTCGTTATTATCCAGAGCCATGAAAAAGGGGAAAGAATCCCATTGACCATGGCGGACAGCAACCCGGAAAAGGGAACCATCACCATTATCTACATGGTGATTGGAAAATCAACGGCCTTGTTCGGCAATATGAACGTCGGGGAGGAGTTCTATGCCGTTATCGGCCCCCTTGGCAAACCCACCCACATTGAAAAAAAGGGCAAAGTGGTCTGCGTCGGGGGCGGAACAGGGATTGCCGTGCTCCATCCCATTACCCGGGCCCTCAAACAGGCCGGCAACGATGTCACCACCATCCTCGGGGCCAGGACCTATGACCTTATGATCCTTGAGAAAGAGATGGAAAAAGCCTCAGACACCCTCCACATCTGCACGGATGACGGATCCAAGGGCCACCATGGTTTTGTCACCGATGTGCTCAAGGAGATCATTGAAAAAGAGGACGTCAGCCTTGTTGTTGCCATTGGGCCTGTCCCCATGATGAAGTTTGTCTCCATGATGACCAAGGAGAAAAACATCGAAACCATGGTGAGCCTGAACCCCATTATGGTGGACGGCACAGGAATGTGCGGCTGCTGCCGGGTATCCGTGGGGGGTGAGACCAAATTCGCCTGTGTTGACGGCCCCGAATTTGACGGCCACACCGTTGACTACGAAGAGCTCTCCCAGCGTCTCCAGGCCTATCTGGAAGATGAAAAAAAGAGCTATGATGCTTACAAGGCAGCCCTTTAACCAGAAAACAGTTTAAAGCTGAACCATACAACCAACCCGGCACCGCAAACCATTGGTACGGTTAAACATTGGAAATAGAAGCCCAGCAGCACCGGGTTGTATACAGGGGGAAAAATGGCAGAGAAAAAGGAAAAAATTCCAAGAACAGTCATGCCGCAGCAGGCAGCTGAAACAAGAAAACGAAACTTTGAAGAGGTTCCCACAGGCCTTACCAGTGACATGGCCATGGCAGAGGCATCACGATGTCTTCAGTGCAAGAAACCGGCCTGTGTGGCGGGCTGTCCGGTATCGGTGAAAATACCCCAGTTTATCGGCAAAATTGCCAGTGGGGATTTTGAAGGAGCCGCCGAGACACTCTGGGAAAACAACGCCCTTCCCGCTGTGTGCGGGCGGGTCTGTCCCCAGGAGATCCAGTGCGAGGGCAAGTGCATTGTGGGAAAAAAGGGCGAGCCCGTTGCCATCGGGTACCTGGAACGGTTTGCTGCCGATTATGCACGGACAAAAGGATCAGCAAAACTGCCCAAAATCGCCGAAAAAACCGGCAAAAAGGTGGCTGTCATCGGTTCCGGACCGTCGGGAATCACCGTGGCAGGGGACCTTATCCTCAAGGGCCACGATGTCACCTTGTTCGAGGCATTTCACAAGACAGGAGGAGTGCTTGTCTACGGCATCCCGGAATTCCGGCTGCCCAAGTCCATTGTTGCCTCGGAGGTCGAAACCCTTGAACAGCTGGGAGTCAACATCGAGACCAACAGTGTTGTGGGAACAACGGTCACCGTTGACGAGCTCTTTGACGAAGGGTATGATGCCGTTTATGTGGGCGTCGGCGCAGGGCTTCCACGCTTCATGAACCTTCCCGGCGAAAACGCCATCGGTGTCTTTTCGGCAAACGAATACCTCACCCGGGCCAATCTCATGAAAGCCTACCGCTTTCCCGAGTATGACACCCCCATTGCCATTGGTAAAAATGTGGTGGTACTTGGGGCGGGCAATGTGGCCATGGATTCGGCAAGGACAGCCATGCGCCTGGGCGCTGAATCGGTAAAAATTGTCTACCGAAGATCCAGGGAGGAGATGCCCGCCAGAATCGAAGAGATCCACCACGCGGAAGAAGAGGGCATAGAATTCTGCCTTTTGACCAACCCCACACAGTTTTTCAGCGATGACAAAGGACGGCTCACAGGTATGGAGTGCCTGGAGATGGAACTTGGCGAGGCCGACGATTCAGGAAGAAGACGACCGGTGCCCAGGGAAGGATCTGAATACCGTTTTGACTGCGACCTTGTCATTGTGTCTGTGGGGGCAAAACCCAACCCCATCCTGACCAATTCAACCCCGGAGATCCAGCTGAACCGGTGGGGTAATATCGATGCCGATCCGGCCAACGGAAAAACCAGCAAACGAGCTGTATGGGCCGGCGGAGACATTGTAACGGGTATGGCAACGGTGATTCTGGCCATGGGAGCGGGAAGGGATGCGGCCAACTCCATCCATGACTACCTGAAACGGGGCTGGTAAGATCAAGCAGCCCGCACGTTGAAAAAGGGAATGAAAAGGCCGGAAAACCATGTAAGACTTGCCGTCCGGCTTTTTTTCCCTGCTCCTCGATGATCCGGTTTTTGTCTAATTGATTTCGGGCTCAGAAACCCTGCTCCTGGAAAAATGATAAAACCACCGGATCATCGAGTCTTTATAAAAACCTTGTGGTCAACAAGGGAAAGGGAGTGGATATGCCCCTTGATGAATTTTTGATCGCCAAAAATACTGATAAGGCGAACTCCTCCCTCTTCCGGTTCCACCAGATCCACCGCTTCCATGAGCAGCTCCGGCTCGCTTTCCGTAAGAAGATACACATTTGCCTCACACATCATCAAACCTCCTCGTAATCTTGTAAAAACAGTGTCAATTGCTTGTCAATGAGCTCGTCCACAAGCATTGGCAGGGGCATGGAGCAGAGTCCTGCAATTTCGATGTTCTCCTGGGTAAGGGGAACAAGAATCTTCTTGGCCGGGGAAACGGCAATGGCCTCTGCCATCTCACAGGAGAGCTCTCCCATCATGGCGTGGGGCATGATAATGCCCACCGACCCGATAATCACATCCGCCGTTTTCACCGTATGAACAATGGCATTGACCCCGGAAGCCCCCTTGTTGGCCCGGGATTTGAGCATCTGGGCTGTGGCAATGGCATTGGTGCCAAGGGCGAGGATCTCAACAGCCTCACCAAATTTCTCCTTTAATTTCCGTATAATGGTGGAACCGATGCCCCCACCCTGACCGTCTATTACGCAGATTGTGCACATGGTATTCTTTTTCATGGGTTTCCATTAACCGAATCGAGGAATAATGTCAAGAAGATTCAAGCCGTAACAGCAATTCTCACTATCCACCAGGGGCTTGATCATATAAGGAGCTTGATCATAAAAACGGCATGACCGGCTGAAGGGGGCAAACCCAAAAAAACATCGACAAACCGATAAAAATCGGGCATACTTGTTCAAATGCAGTCTGGCCTTGATCATAAACATAAGCCATGGGATCAGTGAATTTGGCCGACGTTATGATCAAGCCCCAGGGTCTAACATGACAAGGGGTAATGTTCGATGTCCGGTTGAACCTTTCCCCTTTTCTATGTCTGATCAGCATTCATCTGCCGGCACTGAAAAAATGCCTTGATCACGTGGGATAGAATGATTTGGCTGATGGTATGATCAAGGCGCTAAAAAATTCAAAACAGACACAGGAAAAAAAATGGATTACGATGTCATTATTGTGGGTGGTGGACCGGCAGGTCTTTTTGCCGCGTTCCACCTTGTGGAAAACAGCAGCCTGAAAATCCTGCTGGTTGAGAAGGGAAAAAAAGCCCTTTCCAGAAAATGCCCCAACCACAATCTTCAAAAATGCCTTGGCTGCAAACCGTGCAATATCCTTTCAGGCGTCGGCGGCGCAGGACTCTATTCCGACGGAAAACTCAACTTCATCCCCAGACTTGGAAAAACAGATCTCACCCAGTTCGTCCCCCTGTCTGCGGCCCAGGAGCTCATCGATGAGACCGAGGCGATCTTTACCCGGTTTCACATGGACGGAGCGGTTTATCCCACCAACATGGACGAGGCAAAAGAGATCAGGAAGGATGCCAAGCGGTACGGCATTGACCTGCTGCTGATCAAGCAGAAACACCTGGGCAGCGACAACCTTCCCACGTATATCAGCGATATGGCCGAGTACATCCAGTCAAAGGGGGTTACCTTCCACACCTCGGAAGAGGTAAAAAAGGTAACCGCCGAACAGGGTCAGGTCACGGGAATTGTCACGGAAAAACAGAGCTATTCTGCCAGCAATGTCATTCTCGCCCCGGGCCGGGTGGGTGCCGGGTGGGTGGCCGGCGTTGCCCAGGAGCACAACATCCAACTCTCCCAGCGGGGAATCGAGGTCGGGGTCAGGGTGGAAGTTCACAACGATATCATGGATGATCTTTGCAACATCATCTACGATCCCACGTTTTTCATCCAGACCCCCACCTACGATGACCAGACAAGAACCTTCTGCACCAACCAGGGCGGGTTTATCTCCCTGGAAAACTACAGGGATTTTGTCTGTGTCAACGGCCATGCCTACTCCAACACAAAATCCCAGAACACCAATTTTGCCTTTCTGTCCAAGGTGGTGCTCACCGAGCCTGTGACAGACAACCAGGCCTACGGCGAATCCATTGGCCGGCTGGCCAGCATTATCGGCGGGGGAAAACCCATCCTCCAGAGGTTTGGCGACCTTAAACGGGGAAGGAGGTCCACCTGGAACCGGGTGAACAAGGGGTACATCGAACCGACCATGAAAAATGTGGTGTGCGGAGATATTGCCATGGCGCTGCCCGAGAGAATTCTCTCCAACCTCATTGAAGGGCTTGAGACCCTCAACCTGGTGATCCCGGGGGTTTCCAACGATGAAACCCTGCTCTACGCCCCTGAAATCAAATTCTTTGCCACCCAGGTGACAACGGACAACAACCTTGAAACCGCTGTAAAAGGGATGTATGTTGCAGGGGATGGACCCGGCGTTGCCGGCAACATTGTATCGGCTGCGGCAACAGGAATCATTCCTGCAAAACAGATCATAAAGGGAGATTAAAAGATGAACCTTAACGAATATTGCCCGGAAAAAGTGCTCACCCCTGAAAAGGGGGTAAAAAAAATCAAAAACGGAAGCCGGGTCTTTATCGGCACAGGATGCGGAGAGCCCCAGCAGCTGATCCGGTCCATGATCAATGACAAGACCATCCAGGATATCGTTGTATACCAGATGCTTTCATCCACCTTTGGTCAGTACATGGATGACAGGGATTTTCTCTGCCGTTTCTCCCTGAAGCTCTTTTTCATCAGTGTGTACATGCGCCAGGCTGCCTTTGAAGGAAAAATCGACTACCTGCCGGTTTATCTCTCCCAGATCCCCGAAATTTTTGCATCCAAGGAGATCGGGCTCGACATCGCCCTGGTCCAGGTAAGCCCCCCGGACCGTTACGGGTTCTGCAGCCTGGGCATATCCATTGACATCACCTCCTCGGGCATGCAGAATGCCGAAACGGTGATTGCCCAGGTCAATTCCGCCATGCCGAGAACCTGGGGGGACAGCTTTGTCCATGTGGATGACATCGACTATTTTGTTCTCCATGAAGAGCCCATTGTGGAAGCCCTTCCCTCGGACAAGAACCAGAAGGTGGTGAAACGAATCGGCCATTATGTCAACCAGCTGGTGGATGACGGCGCCACCCTGCAGATCGGTTTCGGCCATCTTCCAGACGCCGTTCTCTCCTCCCTTGAGGACAAAAAGGACCTGGGCATCCACACCCAGGTGATCACCGATGGACTTCTGCCACTGTTCAAGAAAAAAGTAATCACCAATAAAAACAAATCCTATCTTCCCGGACGGGTGGTTGCCTCGCTGTGCATGGGCTCCAAGGCCCTTTACGATTATGTGGACAGCAATCCCATGTTCTACTTTCGATCGTCTGAGTTTGTCAATGATCCCAATGTCATTGCCAAGAACGACAATTTCATCTCCATCAGTTCGGCCCTTGAAGTGGACCTCACCGGCCAGATCTGCACCGACTCCAAGGGTTATCTTTTTTACTCCGGCATCGGGGATCAGGTGGATTTTATCCGGGGCAGTGCCATGTCCAGACAGGGGTTCTCCATCATCGTTCTGCCCTCCACGGCGAACAACGACGAGGTATCGAGGATAGTACCCCACCTCAGTGAAGGAGCCGGTGTTGCCACCACAAGGGGAGACATCGATATTGTTGTCACCGAATACGGCATTGCCGAGCTGAGAAGAAAGAGCATCTATCAAAGAGTTATGGAGCTTGCCCAGATCGCCCACCCGAAATTCCGCCAGCACCTCATCGAAGAGGCCAAAAAGAGACGATACATCTTTCCCGATCAACTCCCCCCCACCAGCCAGGATCTTCTCTTTCTGGATGCATATAAAGACGACATGAAGCTTGCCAACGGCAGAAACATCGAATTTCGCCCCCTGCTTCCTTCGGATGAGTTTGAATCGAGAAATTTTTACTACTCCCTTCAGGAGACCAGCATCTACTACCGGTTTTTCAACAAGCGCAAGGTCTTTTCCAGGGATATGCTCCAGAAGCAGTGGGCCGATGTGGATTACAAAAAAAACATGACGCTGATCGGCCTGATGCAGATTGGCAAACGCAAACAGATCGCAGCCATCGGCTCCTATGCCGAGGCTGAAAACGACATTGCAGAGGTGGCATTCCTTGTCAAGGAGGAACTCCACGGCATGGGGATCGCATCAAAACTACTGGAAATCCTTGAGACCATCGCAAAAAAGAACGGGTACAAAAGCTTTGTGGCAACGGTTCTTGCCGAAAACAAAAAGATGATCAAGGTGTTCCGAAAACGATACCCCGATGCCAAACTCCTCAGGAGCGGAGGGGGAGAGGTTGAAATCGAGATGGTCTTTGACGGCGAAAACCAGGAAAACAAGGAAAACAAGGAAAAGACGGAGAAACAGGAGGAATCAGACGGTTAACCGGCAAAGAAGTGTCGTCTCCTTCACAGGTCCAGGTGCTGCCCTGGGAGTTTTTTCAGTTTATAATGGAGAAGCTGCCGGGACATGCCAAGGCTCTTGGCAGCCATGGAGATGTTTCCCCCATAAATTTCAAGGGCCTGCTGGATTGCCTGCCTTTCCCGCAAACGACTCAGCTCTTTTAAGGAGAGAATATTTTCTTTCCATGGTGGCTGGCCGGCGGTGTCAAGGTCCGCCGCCCCTGATTCGACCCTTGGAAAAAAACACGACTTTAAATGGTCCATCCCGATGCACATGTTATTTTCCACCATGTTGGCGGCGCTTTCAATGACATGCTCCAGCTCCCGGATATTGCCTGGCCAGTGGTAATGGTGAAACAGGTTCAACACATCATCGGTGACACCGGCAATGGTTTTGTTCATGGCAGAGCTCTGCTTTTCTATAAAATGGCCCACCAGCAGGTCAATGTCCTCCTTGTGCTCCCGTAAAGGAGGAATGGCGATGAACACCACACTGAGCCGGAAAAAAAGGTCTTCCCTCAGCCGTTCTGCCTCGATGGATGCCCGGGGAGGTTGGTTCACAGAACTGATAATTTTCAGATCAAGCTCCCGCTCCTCGTGGGAACCGAGCCGCCTGACCCTCTTTTCCTGAACGACCCGTAAAATCTTGGCCTGGAGCTGCCGTCCCATGGCATCGATCTCATCGAGAAAAACACTTCCCTGATTTGCCTTTTCAAAAAGTCCCGCCCTGGACTGGGCCCCTGTAAAGACCCCTTTTGTGGTACCAAAGAGGATGCCCTCCAGGAGATTTTCCGGAATGGCCGAGCAATTGATGGGCATGTACTGTCTGTCACCTTTGAACCGCTGGTTGTGTATCCCCTGGGCGAACAGCTCCTTGCCCGTTCCGGTTTCCCCGAAGAGCATCACAGGAGAAGGAGAGCAGGCGGTTTTCCGGGCCATCTCCACGGCTTTCAGGTAGTGGTAGTTTTTACTGATGATATTGGCGAAGGTAAACCTGGTCCCGTTGCTGTAACTCTTTTTATCCCTGGGCATCACCATACTGGCAACGGTCTCTTCAAGCACCGAGTACTCTTTGACAAAACAGATCGCCCCGTTGAGCCGGTTCTTCTTGAACAGGGGATAAACATTGTGAATGGAATTGACCACCTTGCCCCGCCGTGTCTTGTACAGCAGGGAGTGATTTGTCACCGGCTTTTCCGTTCTAAG
This sequence comes from Desulfobacteraceae bacterium, assembly GCA_035268945.1. GTDB lineage: Bacteria > Desulfobacterota > Desulfobacteria > Desulfobacterales > Desulfobacteraceae > DATFJZ01. Next base: position 12,677 of record DATFJZ010000400.1, read on the forward strand.
GCAGAGGAGAATCTTGCTCTGGCTCTCATCAAAATCGTAAATATCCGTAACCCTTCGCTCCAGGGCCTCTTTTTTCGGGATATCATCGATTTTTGCCATGGCATGGTTGTAATACCGAATCACACCGTCTTCATCGGCAATGATCACCCCTTCTGTAAAACGGTCAAAAACAGGCAGCAGACGGAGATTTTCAAGATCGAGTGATTGAAAGGATGGCTTTCCAGGAGGCATTTTTTCACCTCTTAAATAACAAATAGACCCCAAATGACAATAACACAATTATCAAACCTCGAACAGGGGAGCTTCATGGTTTGATTATTGTTATTGGGTTATTGAATGTTATTTGCTATCGATTTGGGATATGGTTTAAACATAGCCCCCTCAAAACAAAAAGTCAACATCAGAATCCTCACTGGGGCTGTGCATTTTACAATATTTTACACGACTTTACATTGTTTTACACGATTTTACATCTTTACCATCCGATCCATTTATTGATGCCTTCATTTTAGACTGCTCCTGCAGAGTAGCAACCGGCCCATCCTTTTCTTCCTGCCCGTTGCCGGACTGGCACACTATTTGCGATTGTTTTAACCAAATGACAGCTCAGAGCGATGTCATATGGAATCCGGCCTCCATGCCCCCCTGTCCTACGAAATATCCAACTGAAGGTCCTGGCAGGCGAATCCCAGGGGTCAGTGACAGGCAGGCCTGGCAATGTTCATCATCAAATCTAAGGAGCCAAGAAATGAAGACACATGCAAGGGTTGTGATCATTGGCGGTGGTGCCATAGGGGTAAGCATCGCCTACCATCTTGCCAAAGCGGGCTGGACGGATGTTGTGCTGGTGGAAAAACATGAACTCACCTCCGGCTCCACCTGGCTGGCAGCGGGAAATTGTTCCTTTCACCACGGCAACTACTATGGATCGGCCATCAACAAAAAAAGTGTTGAAATCTACAAGTCCCTTGAGGCTGAGACAGGATATCCCCCGGGGTGGCACACAACCGGCTCCATCCGCACGGCGGACAACCGGGACCGGATGGATGAACTGGGATACACCTATTCCATGCACAAATGCCTGGGCATTGATGTCTCCTTTGTCTCCCCGGACGAGATGGCAGACCTGCACCCCTTGATGAATGTCAAGGGCCTGACAGGCGGCCTTTACTGGCCCGATGACGGCGATGTGGACCCCAGCGGCATCACCCAGGCCTTTTCATCGGGTGCGAGAAAGCTGGGGGTGGAGATCCATCTGCACACCCGGGTAACAGCCCTCACCCAGAAGGAAAATGATGAATGGATCGTCACAACGGACAGAGGAGAGATCGTCTGCCACACCGTTGTCAATGCCGGCGGCCTGTGGGCCCCCCAGGTGGCCGCCATGGCAGGCATCGAGATCCCCTCCATCCCCATAGAACACACCCACATCCTCTTTGAGAGCATCGATGCCGTCAAAGACCGGAAAAACTACCTCCCCCTGGTCCGGGACGGAGACCGCTCCATCTATATCCGGCAGGAGATGGACAGCCTGATTCTCGGCATGTACGAAAAAAATGCCAAGCAATGGTACAAGAACGGGGTACCGTGGAACTATGCCCAGACAGAGCTGGAACCGGACCTTGACAACATCTCGGAAAACATCGAGCACGGCATCTACCGGTTTCCCATCATCGGGGAAACCGGGTTCAAACACGTCACCGCCGGTCCCATCACCTACACCCCCGATGCCGATCCCCTGGTCGGCCCGGCCTACCCTCTGAAGAATTTTTTCCTTGCCTGCGGGTACAGTTTCGGCATCACCCAGGCCGGGGGAATCGGCCACTACCTTGCCGGGTGGATCATCGAAGGGGAACCGGAAATCGATCTCTGGGCCGTGGACTCCAGGCGGTTCGGCTCCTTTGCCAACTGGGCCTACAACCATGAAAAGATCAATGAGACCTATTCAAAACTCTACGACAGGATCTATCCCAACGAGTGGCGCAAGGCTGCCCGTCCGGCGAGAACAAGTCCGATTTACCCCTTCCAGCAGGCGGCCAATGCCTCCTTTGGCAACTACCTTGGATGGGAATGCCCCAACTGGTTTGCCCCGAAAGGCGAACCCACCGATGAGATCCCCACCTGGCGCCGATCCAACGCCTTTGACCATGTGGGCAGAGAATGCCGGCATGTGATGAACCATGTCGGGCTCATCGATTTGACACGCTTTGCCAAGGCAAAGATCATGGGCAGCGGGGCGGAGAAATGGCTGAACAGCCTGACATGCCAGAGGGTGCCTGAAAAAAAAGGAAGGGTGGTCCTTGCCCCGGTTCTGGACCACCAGGGACGCTTTAAAACCGACATGACCATTGTCAAAACGGGGGAGAATGAATTTTTCCTTGTGACGGCCAGTGTGGGCAAACGCCACGACCACCATATGCTGAAAAATGCCCTGCCCGAAGACGGGTCCGTTGCCATGGAGGACCTGACCTGCAGGATGGGATGCTTTGTCCTTGCCGGCCCAAGAAGCGGTGAACTCATGGAAAAGATCTGTTACGGCACGATTTCCACCATGGGATTTGCCGCAAGCCGGACCATGCATGTCAGCCGGGTGAAATGCATCGTGAACCGGATGAACTATGTGGGAGAACTGGGGTATGAGCTCTTCCATCCCATCGAGCAGCAGATCCCCCTGTACCAAGCCCTGATGGAGGCGGGCAGGGAGTTCAACCTGGAGATGGTCGGCATGTACGCCATGGAGTCCATGCGCCTTGAAAAATGCTTCCTCGGCTGGAAGTGCGAGCAGACCCGGCACCACACCCCCCTGGAAACCAACCTGGCATGGACAGTCAAATGGGACAAGGAGTTCATCGGCAGGGAAGCACTGCAACGGGTCAAGGAAAACGGGGTGCCCCAGAAGCTTGCCGCCCTTGAAATCGAAACCAGGGGGGCCGAAGCCCTGGGATTCAATGCGGTTTTTCACAATGGCCAATGGGTCGGCATGACCTCCTCCGGCGGCTACGGCCACCGGATTGAAAAAAGCATTGCCCTTGCCTATGTAAAGCCGGAACTTGCAGAACCAGGTACACGCCTGGAGGTGAACATTATCGGAACCAACTGCCCTGCCCGGGTAAAACAGATGCCCTTGTACGATCCAGGCAACACCCGGATGACAGCCCGGCCAGTGACCCAAAGCATGAAAGCCATCTGATTTGAGAGTCATCAGCCATCAGTAATCAGAAAAAAGATACTGACGGCTGATGGCTGATAGCTGACGGCTTTCATATAACGCCCATGAGCAGGATGCTCACAACAAAGCCATGATCAAGCCCGAAAGGAGTCAACCATGAAGATCTATGTATGTGTCAAGCACGTACCGGATACAGCCGCCTCGATCACGGTGAACAGCCAGACAACAATTGACACCTCCATGCTCAAATTTGTGGTCAACCCCTACGATGAGTACGCCATTGAAGAGGCGGTGAGCCTGGTGGAAAAAAAAGGTCCAGGAGAAGTTGTCCTGGTCTGCGTCGGCCCTGAAAAGGCCGCGGCCACCCTCCAAAGCGGCCTGGCGGCAGGGGCTGACAGGGGGATTCTTGTGGTGACAGAAGTGCCTTTTCCCGGGAGTGCTGCAACGGCAAAAGCCCTCCAGGCGGCCATTGAACAGGACGGCCGGCCGGACCTGATTTTTGCCGGCAAGACAGCGGTGGACAGTGAAGGGAATCAGACCCTTTACCGCCTGGCTGCCAACATGGACCTTCCCGTTGCCAGTGATGTCTCAAGCCTCGATATTGCCGGGGGAACCGCCGTGGCGGAACGAGATATCGGGGGCAATGCCCTCCAGGTCATTGAGATGGATCTTCCCTGTGTCATCGGAGCGGCCAGGGGACTGAACCAGCCCAGGTATCCGAAATTTCCCGATATCATGAAAGCAAAGAAAAAAAAGATCACAAAGATACCCCTGGCCGACCTTGGTGTTGACCTTTCAATACCGGCAAACAACCTGGAATCACTGGAAAACGCCCCTGAAAGGGCAAAGGCAGAAATCATCCAGGGCAGCAGTGCCAAAGCCTGTGCCGAGCAGCTTGTCCATATCCTGGAAGCAAAAAAAGTTTTAAACTGATGACCCAGGGACATTTCAGACAATTGATGGGAACCGGTGAGGGAACAATGACGAAAAATACCTTGAACACTTTCCGGTTCTGATACCGTTTCAATCCCCTTTTAAAAGGAAGGTTCCCCATGCGCAACATCGGTGTTTTGCTGGAGATGGAAGACAACAGGATAAAAAACATCAACCAGGGACTTCTGACGGCGGTCCAGGGAGCAGACAACAGGGTGATGGCCTTTACGGCCGGGGAGTGTGACAAAAACCATGCCGAGGAACTCCTCTCCTCCCATGGGGCCTCGGACCTGATTGAGCTTTACGGTGACAGCCAGACGCTTTCCCAAAACCCCGATCTTCTGGCCAGGGGCCTGTGCCAGGCGGCAGAGGCTTATGAGCTGGACGCCCTCCTCGGGCTGGCCACCCTCACCGGCCGGGATGTTTTCGCCAGGACAGCCGCCTTAAAGGGAGTTTTTCTGGCATCGGATCTGTTAAGCATCGATATTTCCGCCGGAAAGGGGGTGAAATCCCATTTTTCCGGAAAGGTCATGGCAACCCTTGCCCTGAAAGAGAATTTTATCCTCTGCACCCTGAGGCCCAATGCCGTGGCACCTGTGGAGAAAAAAACAACCACGGCGTTCTCGAGTTTCACCGTCCCCGGCAATGCCCAGCCGAAAATCAGGGTCAGAACGGTGAAAAAAGAAGGTTCAAAAAAGATGGATCTCACCGAAGCCCCGGTGGTGATTACCGGGGGCAGGCCCATTGGGGCTGCTGAAAACTACCAGATGCTCGAACAGTGCGCCGCCCTTCTCAACGGTGCCGTGGGCGCCTCCAGGGCAGCCGTTGACGCAGGCTTCGCCCCCCCTTCCATGCAGGTGGGCCAGACCGGCAAAACCGTCAGCCCCAATATCTATATTGCCTGCGGCGTTTCAGGGGCTGTGCAGCATTTTGCCGGCATGAAAACCTCAAAAATCATCATTGCCATCAACAATGACAAGGATGCCCCCATATTTGAAAAATGCGACTACGGCATCGTGGGCGACATGTTTGACATCGTCCCGGCCCTGACAGGGGTGTTAAAAGCGAGACCTCCGGCAGAAAGATAAAATGGGTTGCAGGCCGGCAGAAAGATGGCAGACATCAATTCATAGTTTTCAAGGGAAAAAATTATGAAAAAAAGGTACAAAAAAATCCTGCGGCTTTTTGATGTTGCCGTTGAAGCGGAAAACCTCTACCAGTTTCAAAAAGCCAAAAAAAACTACCAGTATATCGTCAAGGATTACCCTTACAGCCCGGAAGCTGCCATTGCAACAAGCCGCATCGAGGACATGGACCTGCTGGCAAAGGAAAAACGACTTTACAGAAAAATCGACAAAAATGCCAGAAGGGTCTTGACCGAGATCGGCATGGACATCGCCAACAGCCCCGAGCTGATGCAGATGTTAATGGATGTCGATGCCATCGATTTTGACAATGAAACGGCCCTGTTTGTGCCCCTGAAGGAGGAGTATATCGAGGAGTGCCTGGACATGACCCCAGCGGAACTGGCAGAAGACCCCGGTGAGAATGCCTTTGGCACCGGCGCAACCCCTCCGTTTCTATGGCGACGGCATCAAAATGGCCTGGCCCCTGCCAATGCCGAAGAGTTCAAAGAGATCGTCAAAACGGCTGAACGATACACGGACACCATCGGCCTATTCAGCCTGCCCGTGCAGACAGACAAAACTCTCACCCCGTTTCAGTGCGCCACTCTCATGGAAAAGCACTTTTCAGACTTGAAAATGACCTACAGCAAAAATATGTCAGACGATGAAATGGATTTTTTCCACGACAAGGAGGACTGGCTTGACGGCACAAGCCTGATCACTTCCATGACCTATATGCCCAGCATGGTAAGGTCTTTCATGAGAACCTGCCGGCATGTAAACAATGTGTTGCTGCTGGACCTTACCATTGCCGGCTCCACCGGTCCTGCCTCCCCCGAGGCCCTTCTCACCCAGGTACACGCCCAGGTGCTGTTCATGATCGTAGTGGCCCAGACCATCAATCCCGGTATCTGCTGTGTTCACGGCGGCATTCCCGATGTGTTGGGCAGCGGAGGGGACCTGGACTACAGCGATCCAGGCCAGCCCATCATCAATTCGGCAATGGCCAGACTGAACATGTGGGTCACGGGCCTGCCCTCGGCCCAGTCCGGGGGCAGCACCAGCGTCATCAACAACATCCCCGCAGCCGTTGCCGAATCGACCCTGAGCCGGAACACCCTGCGCCAGTACGGGGCCCACATCGTCCGCCACTCCCTTGGCGCCCTTGGCAGCCTCAATTTTTTCAGCCTGGAAAAATTTATCCAGGACTGTGAACAGGAGAGGATAACACGAAACACCTGGCTGCAGATACGACACGACTTTGTGCTTCCCCTTCACCTTCCCGAGGACAGGCATGTGATCAGGGGGATCAGGGAGATCATGGAAAAAGGGGGACCGAAGAATGCCCAGCACACCCTGAACAATATCGATTCCTTTAACCAATGGCATGGGAAACTCATGGAAATGGCAAGAAAGAAGGTGTATTACCCTGACCTGGATGACACGGTCAAGCACCACATCAAAAACAGCATCCGGCGAACATCTCCGGCAAATCAGGAGACCCAGCTTCAGAACTCCAGAAAGAGAATATTTGGCGAGCCAAATGGCGAAAATCCGCCTTGATCACATGCCGGGAAGGCATCAATGGACCAGTGGATCCGGCCGGTGTTGTGATCAAGACCGGCGAATTCGATCACAAACCAAGACAAAGGGAGGAGAAAATGAACACAACCTATGATGCCATCATTATCGGAGCCGGCGCCATTGGAGCGCCGGTGGCCTACGAATTGTCAAAAATGGGGTATAAAACCATCACCGTTGACAGGGGGAGCGACGCAGGAGAAGGCTCCACATCGGGGTCCTGCGCCATTGTAAGGGCCCACTATTCAACCGAGGACGGTGTTGCCACGGCCTATGAGGGGATGAAATACTGGCTGGACTGGGAGAACTACCTTGGCCGCGTTCATGATGAAAAGGGGTATGCGCGATACATGAACACCGGATCCATCCTCGTTAAAAGCAAGGGGCATGACTGGAAAAAGGTGAAACGAAATTACGACGCCGTGGGGGTTCCCTATGAAGAGTGGGACAACGACCAGTTCAAGGCCCATGTTCCCGTTGTAAACACCTTCCAGTACTGGCCGGTGAAGAGGCCTGAAAACCCGGGATTTTTCGATGCCCCCACCGAAGAACTCCAGGGAGCGATTTTCTGTGCCGAAGGGGGATATGTCAACGACCCGGTTCTCTCCTGCCACAACACCATGAGGGCCGCCGAGGCAAACGGGGCCACCTTTCACTTTAATGCCGAGGTGGTCGAGATCACCAGTGAAAACAACCGGGTGACGGGAGTGGTGCTGGGGGACCAAACCCGGATACATGGAAACATCGTTGTCAACTGCGCCGGTCCCCACTCGTTCAAAATCAACAAGCTTGCCTCCGGGGTTTACGAGGGGTGCAAGATCAAGACCAAGGCCCTGCGCCATGAAGTGATGCACTGCCCATCACCCAGAGGGTACGACTACCTCCACGACGGGTATCACATATCAGACGGGGATATCGGATGCTACTACCGGCCCGAGGTGGGCAACATGTTCCTCATCGGCAGTGAAGACCCGGAATGTGACCCCCAGCACTGGGTGGATCCAGATCAATTCTATTCTGGCCAAGG
>DATFJZ010000401.1:0-5993 GCA_035268945.1 Desulfobacteraceae bacterium
ACCGAAAACCCTGTGATTGGACGTAAACTTGCCCAGGTGCAAGGCGCAAAAAATTTTAAAACCGGAGTGTACTCAGGTACATGAGGATTTTAAAATTTTGCAGCAACGCAGCAGATGGGTGAGTTTTCGTTCAAGCACTAAATAGGGCGGATGATGCCTGCTGAACATCCGGCACCAGGGCCTTTACCATACCATCGGCCATTCCACGGAAGGGTCACCCGGTTGGTCCGACAACCAGCCGTTCGGGCCGGGGTTATGATCAAGCCCGGCAGGATTGACTCGGCTTAGGATCGCAGATGCAATAAGGTGGACAGAAATTACGCTCAGCTTATAAAATTTGCGGTCCTTAACATCTTTATTAATTTAGGGAAAAATCCATGGATCTAAAACAGTTTAGTGCACAACCTTCCAATGTTCTGAATATAGACTCAGCGGCACGCTTCATTGCCCTGCTTCAACGATCCTCCGGTGAAATTCCCTGGTATGAAGGGGGAAAAACGGATCCCTGGGATCTTGTGGAAGCGGCCATGGGGCTTACCATCGGAGGGTTTCACCGGGAATCCCTCCATGCCTTTCAATGGATGGCCGACAACCAGAACCCTGACGGTTCCTGGTTTTCCTCCTACATCAACGGCAGACCGGAGGACAGCACCCGTGAAACCAATATGTCCGCCTATATTGCCACCGGTGTTTTCCACACATGGCTTGTCAGAAAGGACCTCCCTTTTCTGGAAGCCATGTGGCCCTGTGTGAAACGGGCCATGGATTTTGCCATCAGCCTCCAGACCGACCGGGGGGAGATCTTCTGGGCCAAGAGCCCCGACGGCGAGGTGGACCCCATGGCCCTGCTCACCGGGTGCAGCTCCATATATGTCAGCCTCAAATGCGCCAATGCCCTGGCCGCCATTCTTGAAAAACCCCAGAAACCATGGGAAACGGCATTTGACAAGCTCGGGGCCTCCCTGAAAAACAGCATCCACATCTACAACATCAGCAAATCCCGTTTCTCCATGTACTGGTTCTATCCGGTGCTTTCCGGAGCCCTTGGGGAAGAGGCATCCGCCAGGAGAATCGAAAAGTACTGGAAAAAATACGTTGTCGAAGGCCAGGGGGTGAGGTGTGTTTCCGACCGCCCCTGGATCACCATTGCCGAAACCAGTGAGCTTGTCATCGCCCTTGCCGCCATGGGCAATGCAGAGCTTGCCGGCATCGTCTTTTCCTGGATCCAGGAGCGGGTGTACGAGGACAACACCTTCTGGTGCGGGTACACCTTTCCCGACATGGTGATCTGGCCCGAAGAGAAGATCTCCTGGACCAACGGTGTCGCCCTCATGGCTGCGGATATCCTCTACCACCTGACCCCTGCTTCCAGGCTCTTCTGCCACGATGCCTGGGACGGCTTCCGGTTCAAGGGATAGAAACCATTATGCGAAAGGATCACCGCCCCTACTGGATAAAAAAGATCTGGTTCGGATGCCAGCGCTTTTACCTCTACCATTTCCTGGCCCCCCACCTGGACCGGCTTGGCAAAAACCCCTTTGTGGTCAAACCGTGGCACATTGAAATTTTCGGAGCTCCGGTGACAATCGGGGACAACATTACCCTTCTCGGCGCCTCGGACAAGAAGACCCGGCTGACGGTGTGGTCCGAAAAACAAGAGCTCCAGGGAATCGACATCGGCGACCATGTACTGATCTCCCCCGGTGTGAGGATCAGTGCGGCCAGCGCCATCACCATTTCAGACAACTGCATGCTCGCCAGCAATGTCTACATCACCGACTCGGACTGGCACGGGATTTATGACAGAAGCCTGCCCCCCTCGGATGTTTTTCCCGTCACCCTGGAGGAGAATGTCTGGATCGGCGACAGCGCCATCATATGCAAAGGAGTTACCATCGGCAGAAACAGCATCATCGGCGCCGGGGCCGTGGTCTCTTCCAATGTTCCAGAAAACGCTGTTGCCGCTGGAAACCCGGCCGAGATTATCAAATATCTTGACCCTGAAAAAAAAATCACCACCCGCAGGGACCGGTTCTCAGACGCTGACACCTTCGACATGCTCCTGGATTCCCAGGAGCGAAACCTGCTGAAGAACAACACCTTTCTCGGATGGCTCAAGCAGCTGCTCTTTCCCACAAAAAGCGTGTAACCTGCATGGCTCTGTAAGCACCAGTCACAGCTCCTGTTCACCGTCCACACCAGGAACGGTTCCCTGGCCATGTATGGTTTCTGAAAGGGGCATTACGGTTTCTGGAACATCCCGGTCCGAGCCGGGCAGATACACGGTAAAGGTTGTGCCGATCTCTTGTTCACTGTCTACATCGATAAAACCGCCGTGATTCTTGATGATGCCGTAGGCCGAGGCCAGCCCCAGCCCGGTCCCTTTTGTCATGGTCCTCGTTGTAAAGAACGGCTCGAAAACCCGCTGTTTTACCCTTCGATCCATGCCAGAGCCCGTGTCCGATACCGACAGGGCTGCATACCTGCCCGGTGTTATCTCAAAGGGAAAGCTGTGGTTCTTGCCGATAAAGATATTTTGGGTCTGCACATGGATGTTTCCCCCCTTTGGCATGGCATCACCGGCGTTGATGTAGATATTGATAACAACCTGTTCGATCTGTGCCCTGTCAATGATCACCGGATAAAGGTCCTGGTGGTATTTCCGGGTGATGGTGATCCCCTTTTCGGCCTTTTCGAACATGCGGGCCTGATTTTCCACAAGCCGGTTCAAATCCGCCGGTACGGGGTTGTACTGGCCTCCCCTGGCAAACCCCAGCAGCTGCTGTGTCAGGTATGACGCGTCTTTTACGGCTTTTTCGATCCTCTCCAGGCGCTTGACATCGGGATTACCGGCCCCTTTGCCCATTTTTATCAAGGAGCTGTTCCCCTGGATTCCCATGAGGATGTTGTTAAAATTGTGGGCAATGCCCCCGGCAAGGGTGCCGACGGTTTTCATCCGCTGGGCCTGGACCAGGCTGGCTTCAAGCTTTTTATGCTCGGTGATATCCCGCACCCATTTCATGAAAAGCTCCACATTGTTGTCTTCATCCAGCAGAGGGGTGATGATGATGCGCTGCCACCGGCCGTCGGAACATTTCACTTCTGTTTCGTGTTCTTTCCGGGTTTTTAAAACGATTTTTGCCTGGCAGTTTTCGCACATCCTTTCCCGGTCGTGGTACACCTTGTGGCATTTGTCCTTGAAAACCCTCTTGTCCGGGGCAATATCGGCAACGCCCTTGATGTTGCTGTAAACAATATTCATGTCCGGATCCTGGATGGTGATCATGTCCGGCATGGCATTGAGCATTTTCTGGAACTGCCGGGCCGTTTCCCTCACCCTTTTTTCCGCTGCTTTCCGGGCGGCAATATCCTTGACAAGCGCTTGTTTGGTGGCACGAAGCTCCGACTCTTTTTTCCTTCTCCGGGCCACTTCCTCTTCGAGTTGATCCCGGGAAACGGTTATTTTCTCAAGCTGTCCGGCCATTGTGTTAAATGACTGGGCAAGCCGGCCCAGTTCGTCCCTGGACTGGACAGGTATCCGGGTGCCAAGATCGCCTCCGCCGATGGTCTCCGCCCCCCTGGCAAGGGAAATCAAGGGCCTGGTAAGGAAACGGGTTAAAACAAACAGCACCACTGACACAGCGAACAGGCCGGCCAGTGCCGCCGCCAGGGAGAGGGTTTTGATCCGGCTGGCAGGCCCGTAAAAATCCTCTTTTGGGTCCGTGGCAAACACGAACCACCCCCACGGTTCAAAATAGTCATACACGGCAAGGTTCTCTTTGCCCTGGAAACGGAACTCAAGGCGGCTTCTTGCCTGTTTTACCCTGGAAAACCAGCTGCTGCGGCTGACATCCCTGCCAAGGAGGGATTTGTCCGGATGGACCATAACAATGCCCTGGGCGTTAACAGCGAAAAAATACCCTTCCCTGCCAAAGGTGATGGAGGAGATGATCTTGTCAGCGTCCAGCTGGGCCTTGGCGACGCTTGCAGAAATATTGTCCAGACGGTAGCGTTTCAGGCTGTTCTCCTGTTCTCCCAGCATGGCAATTGCCCGGGACAGCCTGGCGTTTAGCCAGGTCTCGGCAAGGTCGTTGAGGGCGTTGCCGGAGATGTGGTAGGTGGCAGCGGTGACGCTGAAGAGCAGCACAAACAAAACAGGAAGGACGGTGAGCATTATTTTCGTGTAGATTTTCATCGATTTCCCTTTGCCTCTATCCTGGTTTTTTCGGTGAACTGGGGGTACAGCGCCATGGTGGCAACGAGCTCATGCCCGTAATCCACCCGGGCCTTTCTGGCGTAGCACTGCCTGGTAACCATAATGGGATAAGCCGCCATGTCATGCAAAATCCGGATCTGGGCGTGCTGCCACAGATCGACCTGACGTTCAGGGGAGAGGGCCAGGCGGGCATCTTCAATGAGGCGGTCCACCTTTGTGTAGTGGGAAAAATTGGTGTCCGGCGTTGGACCAGAAACAACAACGGCATTGGAGTGGAAAAAACGGCTCAAATAACGATCGGCATTGGGCCGCCATGCCACATAGAGGACAATGGGCTTTGGCACCTGCCGGATCTCCCGGTGCATGGCGGCGTGGTTTTTCACCTTGATACGGCACTGAATGCCGATGCGGACAAGCTGATCCCGCATGGATCGATAGCAGCTCAGATAGAGGCGTTTTTCCGAGCTGACAAGGTCCAGGTTAAAGCCATCGGGATACCCCGCCTCCCTGAGCAGTGCCAAGGCTTTTTCAAGGTTTCTCGTGTAGGTTAGATCGGTTGCGGCCTGGGCCTCTTTTTTCGTCACCCCCCCGGGCATCAGCGGGGCCGGTACCGGTGAATAAACCGCTTGAACCAGCCGAGGGTGGGAGGTGTCTAAAAAGGTCTTTCGGCTCAGCGCCCAGGCAATGGCCCGGCGCACCCGGATATCATCCAGAGGTTTCATGGCGGTGTTCAGGTGGATGGTGACAACCTCGCCGACACCGTGGAAATCCAGCCGGATATCCGGTGTCTGCTGGATCTTTTCGATCCATCCCTTTTCACCGGTTCCCATGATCACATGGAATTTTCCACTTTTCAGCCCGTTTTCACGCTCTCGGATGCCCGGGGCAAAAAAGAGCTCCACCCCCTTCAACAGGGGAGGCCCCCTGAAATAGGCGTCATGGGCCCTGAGGATGATTTTTTTCCCCGGCAGGTGCTGCTGGAAAACAAAGGGACCTGTCCCCACGGGGTGCTGATGGAACCCGTCATACCCCATGGCCTGGACGGCCCGCCTGCTGACGATGAACCCGCCGGCATAATCGGTGAATTTCGGGAAAAAAATCGCCCCGGAGACGGGATGGTCCAGGATGATGTCAAGGGTGTAGCGGCCCTTTTGTCGGAAACGCATGCCGGAATAGTCTCCGCTGTAGGCGCTGTGATTTTTGTCGGCTGACTTTTCCAGGGAGAAGACAACGTCGGCAGCGGTGAGTTCATGGGCCGGGATACCCGGGGCGGAGTGGAACATCACCCCGGGCCGCAACGCAACGGTCCAGACCTGTTTGGTATCAATGATCTCAAACCGGGGCATCCCGGCGGCCAGGTCAGGCTCAATCCGGGGCGCCCTGCCCGGCTTGTACCGGAACAGTCCGTTAAAGACCATGTCGGCAAGTGCCCGGTCCTGGGAACCGGCGGCAAAATGGGGATCGAGGTTTTCTGCAGAGCTTACATGGACGGCAAATTTCAGCACCTGCCTGGCATCGGGGTTTTTCAGGGCTTTCTTCGATGGTTCCCGGTCTGCCGGTATCTCCATCCTGCCGTCTTCAGGGGCAGCAAAGGCTTGGTCAGAAACAGATCCCGGCAACAGGAGAGATGAAAAAAGAAAAAACAGCAACAGTACCCAAAAAAAACGATTTAATGTCATACGCCCCTCTTTTGCTGACTTTTTTTTATATGAAAGTCGTGTTGCACCGGGACACTATTTTTTTCCTATTTTGCTGAGAAAATGCCTCCGCCGCAGGG
>DATFJZ010000402.1:0-6520 GCA_035268945.1 Desulfobacteraceae bacterium
TCTTTTAATATCAGCCGTGAATTGGCTGTTTCACCGAGTTTTTCAAAGGCATACCCCTGTTTTAAAAGAGCCGCCGGCAGCTTGTTGCCCTGGGGGTACTTTTCAATGACAGCCTGGTATTCGAGAATCGCCTTTTCATACCATTTGTCCCGGTAATAACTCTCTGCCACCCAGAACCGTGCGTTGTCGGCATTATCAGAATCTGGAAAAAGGGACAAAAACTGTTCAAATTCACCCCGGGCCTGTTCGGTCTTGCCCTGGTCAAGAAGGGATTTGGCATGCTTGTACAACTCCGGTTCGGAATCCGGTGCCCCATTTTCTTCCTTTTTTTTGCCCAATGATGCTGCAGGGGTGGGTTCAAACCCCATATACTTTTCAAGCCGGATGAGCCGCTGGTAGTTTTTGGACACGGCCGAGTCAATGCGGGAAAGCTTTTGCTTCTCCTCCTGGAAGGCCGACGTGCTGTAGCTGGCCAATTTGTGACGGGACTCCTCAATTTTGCCGGACAAAAGACGCATCTCCTGTTTCATGGCTTCGACATCACTGCTGAGGTCGGCATATTTTTCACTGAGGGAGGTCCCCTTCACATCAAGGCTCTTCTCAAACCGGTCCAGTGTCTTGTCAAGCTTTCTCTCCAGGGCTTTTTCCTTTTCAAGATGCCTCTTGTTGGCCATCTCAAGGGAGACCACCCTGTTTTCCAGGCCGGCAAACTCCTTTGGCGTGACACATCCGGAAACCACCAGAACCACACCAAGGAAAAAAGGCAAAAAAACAATCGGTTTCATAACAAGCTCCGTTTTAAAAGTTCATGTCCAGCCCGGGACTGGGCCGCTGAGCGCCATAACCAAAAAAGCCATTTTACACCGACAACAGGAGCCAAACCCCAACCAGCTGATCAACCAGCTCAATTGGAATCATCAGATTGGGGTCAGACTCACATTATTGGAACTTGATCATCGAATCGACCATATCCCCCCATGGTCGGATCATGACCAAGGTTCGAGGGTCTATTGGATGGTAAAGTGGGCACGCCGGTTTTTGGCCCAGGCCTCGGGGTTATGTGCCGGATCAAGGGGTTTTTCCTCTCCGTAGCTGATGGTGGTCAGGCGTGAAGGGGAGATACCGGCATCCACCAGGTACTGCCGGGCTGCCATGGCACGCCGCTCACCCAGGGCAAGGTTGTACTCGGTCAATCCACGCTCGTCACAATGGCCTTCAACAACAACGGTAACCCCCGGGTTGTTTCTCAGCCAGGCAGCTTTTTCCTTTAAAATACTCTTTGCCTCATCGGTCAGCCGGGAACTGTCATAATCGAAGTGGACATTCCTGTTCTGGAACTTCTGCCGTTCAGCCGCTTGTTTCTCTGCTGCTGCCCGGGCTTTTCTTTCCGCCTCTTCATTGATCTGCTCCTCCTCAATGGCCTGCTGCCGTGCCAGCTCACTGGCCCTGGCCGCTGCTTCTGCTTCAGCCTCCGCCTGGGCAGCAGCCGTTTTTTCTGTATCCACCTGGACGGCAGAAGGGTCTGAAACAACACTTTTTTTGGCACAGGACACGGTTAACATAAGCCCTACTGCCAGGAAAATCATTGCTGAATTGACTATCACTCTCTTTTTCATCTTGCCTCCTCTAAAAAATTTAATGAATAACGACCCATGCGGGTGACTGTCCACCGACATGGACATCAGGCCGTCGGAAATAATTAAGATCCACCATCCGGCTTGTCCCGTGGCACGTCTTCCGGCTTACGCCCATGGACGCATATGACAGGATGACCCCATTGGGGCGCCCTGAATGCGGATCAGTGAATTTAACCGTTAATCCCCGTTGATCGCTTCCAGGGACCATTCAGGATCGGTCTGGGATCCGTCAAGGGTTAACAGCCGCCTCTGTTCACCGCCGGCTGCCGTCATCACGTATATCCTTGAATCCCCTTCCCGGGTGGAGGAAAAGACCAGAAGGCTGCCGTCCGGCGACCAGGAAGGATCTTCGTTGTCCCCGGCGTTTCTTGTCAGCTGAACCCTGCTGCTGCCGTCGGTTTTGGTGACATGGATGTTGATCTGTCCGTCTTTGACAGCAACATAGGCAATCTTCTCCCCGTCCGGGGACCAGGCCGGCGAGGTGTTGTACCCCCCCTCAAAGGTGAGGCGTTTCACACGGCCGGTGCCCAGGGTTTTGATGTAGATCTGGGGAGTACCGGAACGCTTGGAAACAAAGGCCATCCGTTTCCCGTCAGGGGAAAACTCGGGAGAGATATCGATTCCCCAGCTCCTTGTCAACCTTTTAATAATTTTCCCCTTACCGGTCAACAGATAAATCTCCTGGTCCCCTTCAAAACTCAGCCCGGCAGCCAGGGAAAACTGCCCTGGAAACCAGTCCGGAGTGATGTTCAGCCCCTTGAA
The DNA here is from genome assembly GCA_035268945.1 of Desulfobacteraceae bacterium. Taxonomy (GTDB): domain Bacteria; phylum Desulfobacterota; class Desulfobacteria; order Desulfobacterales; family Desulfobacteraceae; genus DATFJZ01. The sequence continues at coordinate 2,400 of DATFJZ010000402.1, forward strand.
GCTGACGGTATACCCCTGGTTCTGCTTCACATTCTTGATGTACAGGTCAGGATTGCCCTTCACGTAGGAGGTGTAGGCCAGCCATTCGCCGCTGGACGACCAGGAAGGAGAGAGGGTGATGCTTTTCAACCGGGTCTCCTGTGTTGCCCCGTACCCGTCAAAGTCACAGACAAAGATCTCCTTGTTGGTGTCAACGGTTGAGACAAAGGCGATCTTACTGGTAAAGATGCCCGGCTGCCCCGTTAAAACCCGGGAGACCTCACCGCAGAAGCGGTGCACCATTTTCCTCACATCGCTCTTATGACCGGTGTACACCTTGCCCACCAGAAGTTTCTCCTTGAAGGTGTCAAACAGGCGCAATTTCAGGCGAAGGCTCTCCTGCTGCAGAACAACGCCTCCGGTGATCAAAAGCTCAGCCCCGATGGAGGTCCACGCCTTAAACGCGATGTCCGGCCCGGCAATGCCGGTTTCTGCCGGAGAAGCGAGGAAGGCCTTGGGATCCATCACCTGGATGTAACCGGTGAAATCCAGTGCGTCAGCCATGAGCTTTCCCGCTTGGGCCCCATGATCGGCCTCTCCCCCCTGGCGGGTCAACTCCCTGAATTCGGGAATTGCCAGGGGAATCTTCCGGACAAAGGGACTGTTGATATTGATGTAGGTGTACTCCCCGCCCAGGGCAGGTCCGGGAAAACTCCAGATCGACAGAAACAGCAGCGGCAGTAGAAAATGAACAATCGTGTGTCTTGTTTGCATCGTGTTTTCCTGGCTATAGTATAAAATCCCAAATCCCCAACAACAAATAAATCACAATAAACAATGATCACCCACCGGCCAAAAGGAGCAACGTCAAAGCTTGGTTATTGTTATCCTGATCCTGTTAAACAAAACCTACTTCAGTCCTGAAGGGGTAAAAATAAGGCCCACATCATAGGAAGAATACCCCTTGGGAAGTGGGGGCAGAGGGTTTGATTTCTGAACGGCCTTGTAAGCGGAATCGTCCAGGTAATTGTTTCCGGAACGGGTTTCAAACCAGATGTCCCTGATCCGGCCGTTCTTCAGAATTTTGATGAGAATCCTCACCTCACTGTCCTTTGCCGCCCTGGCAAGCCTCTCGTTGAACACCCAGTTCTGCTGAATCCGGTACATCAGCTCGATATTGTAAAGATCGATGGCCCCCGGCTCCCGGGCTTCACTGCCGGACGAGGCCTCGGCACTGGCCGAAATACCCCGTTTTTTACCGCCCCCACTGTCCACCTTGCTGCGCAGCCGCTCCAGGGCATCGGTCAGGGTATTCTTTTTTTTCTCTTCCACCTGTTTTTCCAGATGCTCCCTGGCACTTTCCAGCACCCGCTGGGGCTTGTAGGTCTTTTTTTTCAGGGAACTCTTCTTTTCCTTTTTTTCTTCCTTCTTGTTTTCCTTCTTGGCCGGCCTGAGCTTGTCCAGGTCTTTGGGCTTCTGTTTCAACCCCGGCGCCGAGGTGATAACAGGCTCTTTTTCCGGCTCCGGCTCCTTTTCCACCACCACCCCTTTGTCCTGGCTCTTTTCCGGCGCAACGATAACGTCCGGCTCAGGGGGCTTTTGGGGTGCCCTGGTCTCAGCTTTTTTTTCGGGCGGAGGTGATGGTTCCGGTTCAGGCTGAAAAGCGCTGCTGTCCGTTTCTGGAACCGGCTGTGTGGCATTGGTCTGCTCCACCGAGGGAAGAGAGACCAGATCCACGGAAATGGCCGGGGGAATCACACGGTCCGGTGTCATGTCCTGGACAAAAAACAGAAGGGCCAGAAAACAGAAATGAAGACAGAGGGAGACAAAGTAAAGGGCAAGGCCCTTTTTTTTATTGTCTCCGCCATTTTCAGGCAAACCACTTCTGTTGCGGCTGAGGGTATCGATATCATCCATTGGTTTTCAATCAGGACGTTTCCTCGTCCGGCAGGGTGATGATGCCGAGTTTTTCCACACCGGCATTTTTGACCCGGGACATCACATCAACCACCATGCCGTAGGGAACGCTCTTGTCGGCCCGCAGATAAACCGTCCTGGTGTCAAGGTTTTCGAGGATTTTCAGCAGTTTCTGAGCCAGGAACTCGACACCGATGGCCTGGTCATTGATGTACACCGACCGGTCCTGCCGCACGGAAATCACCAGGTGCTCTTCGCTTTTCTGCATGGGTCCTGAAGCGGTTTTGGGCAGGTTCACATCCACCCCCTGGACCATCATCGGGGCCGTTACCATGAAAATAATCAAAAGGACCAGCATCACATCCACAAACGGGGTGACATTGATCTCCGACATCAACTGGTTGCTGCCCAGATCAGACTGCATCACGCCTCCTTCTGCCGCTGGATGTCCCGCTCGATGATGTTGAGCAGGTCTGCGGCAAAGCTCTGGAGCTCTGAATCCAGAACCCGTATTCTGTCGGTAAAATAGTTGTAAGCAATGACCGAAGGAATGGCAACGGCAAGACCTGCCGCGGTTGCCACCAGGGCCTCGGAGATACCCGGGGCAACAACGGCAAGGCTTGCAGAACCTGTCATGCCGATGCCGTGGAAGGTGTTCATGATCCCCCACACCGTACCGAACAGGCCGATAAACGGCGCTGTATTGCCCGCCGTGGCAAGGAAGGGAACCAGCTGGGAGACCCGCCGCACCTCGACACCGATGGATCGCCTCAACGCCCTTTTCACCCCGCCCATTGTCTGGGAAGGGCTTACCGAAAGCTTCTCCCCGCCACTGGAAGCTTCTGTCCTGCTTCCCTGGGAGGCACCCTTTTTCAGCTCCATATACCCGGTGATAAAAACCCTGGCCACCGGGCTGGTGTTTAACATCTTTGCCTTGGAAAACGCATCGGAAAGATTCCGGCACTGCCAGAAAAGATCTGTAAAATCAACGGATTCCCTGTACGCTTTCCTGACATATCGATATTTGATAAAAATAATGGCCCAGGAGGTGATGGAAAAAAAGAAAAGCAGCAGCAGCACTGACTTTACAACAGGCCCTGCGCTGTAAAGCATATGAAAAATGCCGTTTGATTCAGGAATCATAAAACAATACTCCAGATTAATGTTGTCGGCCTTGCCCATGACACAATCCATGGTGCAGAAGGGTCAAACTTGCCAGGAAAAATATCCAAACGGGATAATGCTATACGACAGCACCCCTGTTGTCAAGTTTTCCGAGAAAATAGAGCAATGCCAACTATCCTTCAAGGCAAAAAAGCCCCTGACCTTTGGAACAGGCCAGGGGCTTTTTCATTTAGACATATAGGAAACGGAAGGAACTACATCATTCCGGGCATTCCACCGCCCATTCCGCCCATTCCGCCCATTCCGCCGCCGGGCATTCCACCGCCGCCTTCGTTCTCTTCGGGCTTGTCGGCGATCATGGCCTCGGTGGTCAACATGACGGAAGCCACGCTGGCTGCGTTCTGGAGTGCAAAGCGAACAACCTTCTTGGGATCGATAACGCCTGCTTCAATGAGGTCCTCGTATGTACCGGTCCTGGCGTTGTAACCAAAGGAGTCCTTACCCTCTTTTACCTTGTTGATCACAACCGAACCTTCCACACCGGCGTTGTTGGCAATCTGGCGCAGGGGCTCTTCAAGGGCCCTTGCCACAACGGCAACACCGAGTTTCTCCTCTGTCCCGTCCTGGCAAAGGCCTTCAATGGAAGCAATGGCACGGACAAGGGCAACACCGCCACCGGCAACAACGCCCTCTTCAACGGCAGCACGGGTTGCGTTCAGTGCATCCTCGACCCTGGCCTTCTTCTCTTTCATCTCGGTTTCCGTGGCAGCACCAACGCTGATGACGGCAACACCGCCAATGAGTTTTGCCAGTCTTTCCTGGAGTTTTTCCTTGTCATAGTCAGATGTGGACTCTTCTGCCTGGGCACGGATCATTTTAACCCTGCCCTCAAGGTCTTCCCTGGCACCGTATCCGTCAACAATGGTGGTGTTGTCCTTGTCGATGACAATGGACTTGGCCTGGCCAAGGTCGTTGACGCCGACGCTCTCCAGTTTCAGTCCAACATCTTCGGAAACAACCTGTCCGCCGGTGAGAACGGCGATATCTTCAAGCATGGCCTTTCTTCTGTCGCCGAATCCGGGAGCTTTTACGGCAGCCAC
>DATFJZ010000403.1:0-5944 GCA_035268945.1 Desulfobacteraceae bacterium
GTTCAGGTGAATATTCCCGTCCCCGGCGTGGCCAAAGGCAAAGATTTCAAGGTTGTAGATCTTTTCAAAAAAGGCCAGACTGTTGACAAGCTCTGCAATACTGGCAATGGGAACGGCAACGTCCTCGGAGACGTACAAAGCCGCATAATCGTGGATCTTGAGGGAGATCTGCCTGCGGGCCTCCCACAATTTTTCCCGCTGGTCGTGGTCGTTTGCCGGCAGCACCGAAACGGCCCCAAGGGTTTTGCAGCGCTCGGATATGCCGTTGATCTCCTCTTTGACATGGGAGGGATGCCCGTCCATTTCAATGATTAAAACAGAAGGGGTTTTGCCGGGCAGGGAGAGGGGAAGCCTCTTCCTCACCAGGGAGAGGCATTTGTGGTCCATGAACTCCATGGCACAGGGCAGCATACCGTTTGCCATGATCCCTGACACCGCTTCCATGGCGCTGCCCATATCCCTGAACACGGCCATGATGCCCATGGTGGCCAAAGGCCTGGGGATAATCTTGAGGGTCAGGGCGGTGATGATACCCAGGGTCCCCTCGGACCCCACGATGAGGTTTTTCATATCATACCCCACCACTCCCTTGCGGGTCTTTACCCCGGCCGTGATGATGTCCCCCGTGGGAAGCACCGCCTCGAGGCCCAGGATATAATCCCGGGTGGTGCCGTACTTCAGACAGGCAGGGCCTCCGGCATCGGTTGCGGCATTGCCGCCGATGGTGCTCTTGTCCATGCCCGCCGGATCAGGGGGGTAGAAAAAACCTGCGGCGGCGGCGGCATCCCTGATGTCACTGCTCACGGCACCGGGCTCCACCTCCATGACAAGGTTCTTTTTGTCCACGGTGATGATGCGGTTCATCCGTTCCATGGAGAGGAGCACACCCCCCCGGTCGGCAAGGCAGGCCCCGGCAAGGCCGCTGCCGCCGCCCCTGGGGGTCACTGGAAAGCCGTGAACGTTGGCAAGGCGGACAACGGCCTGGACATCTTCCCGGCATCTCGCCGTGACCACCAGCTCCGGGGTGTGCCTCAGTTCCGAGGCATCGCAGCAATAGCTCTCCGGGATGTCGTCAAAGGCCCAGACAGATCCGGCAGTGGTGGTGTCGATGAGCTCCTGCCTGATGTTTTCGGTTATTTTTCCCTGTTCCATGGTTTCCTTAAGATGCCCGTCCGAACCCCGGCACATAGAGGCGCTGTTCGATTTTCCGTAAACCAATTTTGGCAATGGAGACGAGGAAGAGGTAGTAGAAGCCAATGATGACAAACACCTCGGTGAACCGGAAATACTCCGTGGCAAACACCTTGCCCTCGCCGGTGAGCTCCATGCAGGTAACAATGTAGGCCAGGGAAGAGTACTTGATCATGTAGATGATTTCGTTGCCGCATCCGGGAAGGGCCCGCCGGGCCGCCTGGGGAATGATGATCCAGAAAATCGTGTGAAACCGGGAGAATCCCAGGGCCTGGGCCCCCAGGTACTGGTTCTTTTTGACGGCGAGCAGGGCCCCCCGAACATATTCCGACTGGTATGCCCCGCTGCAGAGGATAAAACCGGTCACCGCCGCTGCATAGGGAGAGAGGTAGATGCCCACATTGGGCAGGCCGAAGTAGAGAACAAAAAGCTGCACCACCAGGGGGGTTCCCCGGAAAAGGGCGGCAAAGGCGTCCCCTGCCCGTTTTATCCCCGGGGGGCCAAAGGCCCGTAAAGAACCGGCTGTCACGCCTATGGCAACCCCGCCGAGGGCCGAGGGGATGATCAGCATGATGGTCATCAAAAGCCCCCGGTTGAGGCTTGGGATCAATTCCTGGAAAAAGCCTAACCCGTCCACGGCTATCCCTCCTCCCCTGCCATGTTTTTCAGCCGATCGCAAAACCACAGGGTCTTGGAGTCACAGCTCAACAGCAGCTCTCCAGGAGCTCCCCTTTCCACGATGGTTCCGTTTTCCATGAACAGTATCTCGTCGGCAAGGGATCGCACCAGAGACATCTGGTGGGTGGCCAGAACCATGGTCATCCCCTTCCGGGCAAGGTTCTTGATCACCGTGATCACCTCTCCGACAAGTTCCGGGTCCAGAGCCGAGGTGGGTTCGTCCAGGAGCAGCACCTCCGGGTCCATGGCAAGGGCCCTGGCAATGGCCACCCGCTGCTTCTGCCCCCCGGAAAGCTCTGCCGGGTAGAGGCCGCCCTTGTCCGACAACCCCACCTGTTCCAGCTCTGTTTCTGCCCGCTTTACCGCCTCTTTTTTGCCCATCTTCTTTACCTTGCGCAGGGCAATGGTGATATTGCCAAGGGCGGTGAGATGGTCAAACAGGTTGAAGTCCTGGAAAATCATCCCCACCTTTTGCCGGAATTTGTACAGCTCCTGGTTGTTGTGGATATCGATCCGTTTGCCGTCCAGCCAGATATCCCCGGAATCGGGAATCACCAGGGAGTTGATGCACTGGAGCATGGTGCTTTTCCCCCCGCCGGAGGGGCCGATGAGAATCTTTATCTCTCCCTTGTTGATTTCGAGATCCACCTGCTTGAGGATCTCGTCGCTGCCAAAGGATTTACATATCTTTTCCGCTTTTAAAACAAGATGCGTCATGGTGTTACATTTCCTGATGGGAATAGCCGGGAACCCGGACCCTGTTTTCCAGTTTTCGAAGCCCGGCAAGCCCTGTCCAGGTAAGCAAAAAATAGATCACTCCCGCCGTAATGTACAGGGGAAGGTGCTGGTAGGTCCGTGAAGCGACAAATTGTGTCCTGGCCATGATTTCAGGAGCGCCGATGACAAAGGCCAGGGCCGAATCCTTGAGCACAATGGAGAACTCATTGGACCATGCCGGTATGGAGACACGGAGCACCTGGGGCAGTATGATATGGATAATGGCATGGGCATTGCTCATGCCAAGGGCGTTGGCCGCCCTGAACTGCCCCTGGGGAACAGAGAGCATGGCCCCCCGGAAGATGTTGGCCTGGTAGGCCGCCGTAATCAGGCCCAGCACGATGGTGGCAACGGTGACGGCCCCGAAATTAAACCCCAGGTAGTTGAACAGGCCAAAGTAGAAGAGAAAGAGAAGCACCAGGGCCGGTACACCCTGGAAAAACCAGATGTACAGGCCGCACACGGTTTTGACCAGCCGGTTGCCGTAGACCATGCCTGCCGCCATGCACAGCCCCAGAACCAGGCCCAGGCCCATGGCACCGATGACAATGATCACCGTTGCCAGGGACCCCTTGACAAGAAAGGGCAGGGCATCTTTTATGGTTAAAAAAACTTCCAGCATTATTTCACAACTCCTGAGTCCTAGCGCAACTTCCAAAAAAGAATCCACCCATCCTGCCTGCTCTTTTTTACCCGTCTTCTAAGGCACATGCTTCACTATGCTCCTGTTATCGCACCTTGAATTCGGATAAAAGCTGACCCTTCTGACAAAAAGACAAGTTCAAAGGTTGAGTCAAAAAGCAGCGGTTTGCATCTGTCCCCGCAATTCGCTCAGTGATTAGAGATCATACTTTTTCTTGAGCTCTTCCCAGCGGGGAGAGGCCATGAGTTTTTCAAGCCCCTTGTTGATTTTCTCCAGGAGTGCTGTGTCGCCCTTGCGCACGGCGTACCCGAAATCCTCAACATGCATGCCAAAGGTGCCAATGCTCTTGACCGGTTTTTTGGAGGCCGCATCCTTTGCTGGGGCATCATCCATGGCTGCAGCGGCAATCCTGCCGTTGAGGACATCTTCCACTGCCAGGGGAGAAGAGCTGTAGTATCTCAGCTCAAAGTTCCACCCTTTCTCCTCGGCATTGGCTTTCAGCCATTTGGCTTCAGAGGTGCCCTGCTGAACCCCGATGATCTTGTTCCCCTTCAAAAGGCCGTCCACCGTGGCATCGGAATCTTCCTTGACCACCAGGACCTGCTTGATCTCCCAGTAGGGGATGGAGAAATCGACTTTTTTGGCCCTGTCCGGCGTAATGCTCATGCCCGAGGCGATCACGTCGATCTTTTTTATCAACAGACTTGTGATGATCCCGTCCCAGTCAATGGGCTTGTGCTCGACCTCAAATCCCATTTTCTGGGCAATCCACTCCATGGACTCCACATCAAACCCGCTGGGTTCCCCGGCTTTGTCAATATAGGCAAAGGGAGGGAAGTTGGCATCGATCCCGTTTATAATCTTTTCACCGGCAAAACCGGTGGTGCTTCCCAAGGTAATCATTGCAAACACAGCAACCATGGCCAATAAATGTTTCTTCATCATCTTTCCAGCTCCTTGTTAAAATAGTGTTTAATTTTGCAAAAACCTGCTAAATTAAGCATACTTAGATACTTTTTTCAAGAAAAAGTCAAGGGATATCCCAACTTCAGCAGTGATATTTTCCCAGAGTTACCCGGTCCGGCCAGCCCGCCTCCCGCCGGAAAGGGGGTTGGAACCCTTTTTATCCCGCCTCCCCCCCCACCACCACAGACCTTTGACCCATGATCATAGAGGGCCTCTCCGGAAAATCGTCGAATCCGGCATGACCCATAAAAAAAACACCCGGAACAGAGGTTGCTTTTCCCCTTTAACGGTTATTTTTAATCATCATAAAGCAATAAAAAACAACTATCGTGAAATAATAACAACATCGCACGAAACAGGCGGATTAAAAGGATTCAATGTCGTAAAAAGAAGTTGAAAGGGTCCCGGGGTTCTGGTATTGTTGTTTATTATTGAATCCTTTGAGACGATTCACCTCAATTCAAAAGCCCAATGTTCAAATGCATGCTTTACCCTTCGGGGATCAACGGGGTCAGAACACACCACTCCTGACCCCTCCATGGCAAGGCCAAAGGGATGATCAAGGCCATTAAACTGAACACGTTTTTTAACCCATAACTTTTTTTACGGGGGAAGCATATGTCAAAATTTATCAGAATCAATACCAGAGAAAACACCCACACCACTGACACGCCTTCCGACGAGCTCATGGCTCTGGGAGGAAGGGGATTGACCTCAAAGATGATCCTGGACGAGGTGCCGGCAACCTGCCACGCCCTTGGGAAATCCAATAAACTTGTGATTGCACCGGGACTTCTCAGCGGTTCCCCTGCCACCAATTCGGGCCGGCTCTCCGTGGGGGCAAAATCCCCCCTTACCGGCGGCATCAAGGAGAGCAACTCCGGCGGTACCGTTTCCCAGAAACTGGCAAAACTCGGGATAAAAGCCCTTGTACTGGAAGACAAGCCGGAGAGCAGTGGCCATCTTTCCATCATCGTGATCACCAAGGATGGAGTGACCTTTGAGTCCGGTGATGCCTATGCCGGCCTTGGCACCAACAAAACCATTGCAGCCCTGCAGGAGAAATTCGGGAAAAAAGCCGGGGTGATGTGCATTGGTGCTGCCGGTGAGCAGCGGCTGTCAGCGGCAAGCATCCAGGTGGCAGACCCCAACGGCAGACCCGGCCGGGCCGTTGGCCGGGGGGGCATGGGGGCGGTTCTCGGCTCCAAGGGAGTAAAGGCCATTGTGGTGGACGACCAGGGGACCGGAAAGGTTGCCATTGCCGACCCGGACGCCTTCAAGGCAGCCAACAAGGCCTGGACAAAACTCATCACCGACCACCCGGTTTCCGGCGAAGCCCTGGGGGAATACGGCACGGCGGTACTGATCAATATCATCAACGAGGCCGGCTCCCTGCCCACCAAAAATTTCCGCTCGGGACGGTTTGACCATGCCAAAAATATCTCCGGAGAAAAACTCAACGAAACCATCAGCGAAAGAAAGGGAATTGTCAAGGAGGGGTGCCACCCGGGATGCGTGATCAAGTGCTCCCAGTGCTACAATGACAAGGACGGCAATGTACTGACGTCGGGGTTTGAGTATGAAACCATCTGGGCCTTCGGTTCCCACGCCATGATCGACAACCTTGATGACATCGCCGTCATGGACGCCATCTGCGACGATGTGGGTATTGACACCATCGATACCGGT
>DATFJZ010000404.1:0-7812 GCA_035268945.1 Desulfobacteraceae bacterium
CCCAAGGTCTATGCTCCCGGAATCGGGTTTTTCCCTGTCTGTGATCATGTTGAACAGGGTGGATTTTCCGGCGCCGTTGGGGCCCACCACCCCGACGATTCCTCCGGCGGGGATGATAAAGCTCATACCGTCCACAAGGAGTTTGCCGTCAAAGGCCTTGGAGACCTCGTCGGCCACAATCACCTTGTCGCCCAGTCTCGGTCCGGGGGGAATGAAGATCTCGAGATCCTTCTCCTTCTCCTTTGCATCCTGCTTGAGAAGGGATTCGTAGGAGCTTATTCTGGCCTTGGATTTGGACCGTTTCCCCTTGGGGGACATCTTGATCCAGTCCAGCTCTTTTTCAAGGGTCTTCTGGCGCTTGCTCTCCGATTTCTCCTCGTTCTGGAGCCGTTTTCTCTTCTGGTCCAGCCAGGAGGAGTAGTTGCCCTGCCAGGGAATCCCCTCGCCCCTGTCCAGCTCCAGTATCCACCCGGCCACATTGTCAAGGAAGTACCGGTCATGGGTGACGGCAATAACGGTGCCCTTGTACCGGCTGAGGTGTTCTTCCAGCCAGGCAACCGATGCGGCGTCTAGATGGTTGGTGGGCTCATCCAGAAGCAAAATGTCCGGCTGCTGCAGCAGCAGCCGGCAGAGGGCCACCCGCCGCTTTTCCCCGCCGGAGATCACCTTGACCGATGTGTCCGGGGGGGGGCACCGCAGGGCATCCATGGCCATGCCAAGCCTTGCGTCCAGGTCCCAGGCATCCAGGTGGTCCAGCTTCTCCTGGAGTTCTCCCTGCTTCTGTATCAGCCTGTCCATCTCGTCATCTTCCATGGGCTCGGCAAATTTTTCACTGATCGTCTCGTACTCGTTGATCAGGTCCACGGTCTCCTGCACCCCCTGCTCGACGATCTCTTTGACGGTCTTGTCCTCTTCGACCAGGGGTTCCTGCTCCAGGTAGCCCACGGAAAACCCCTTGGAGAGGATGGTCTCACCGGTGTGGTCGTTGTCGATGCCGGCAAGAATCTTCAGCAGGCTGCTCTTTCCCGATCCGTTAAGGCCGAGAACGCCGATCTTGGCACCGTAGAAATAGGAGAGGGAGATATTCTTAAGTACTTGTTTTTTATCATAATATTTACTCACCTTTATCATCGAGTAAATCACTTTTTTGGTGTCTTCAGACATTGTTTACAACACTCCTTTTTGTTAACAGGGGCCTGGCTGCTGCCAGGCCTGAACCGGCAGGGGGGCTCCTGCGGGTATGGTTTTATCAATACGGCGGCCTTGATCATCACACCGGCCACATCTGTTCATTCGTGGATCAACAAAGACTTGTGCCATTGGTCGGTGATGTTCTGTCAGGCTCCATGGTGTTGCCCTTTGGAGGGGCTGGTATCAATGGGCTTGTATCCGTGCTTTTCTGCATGCCCTGGAAAGATGTCAATGGCGTCGTTTAAAGGGATGAACCCGGAAAAAGCGCGGATTTTCATCATTTTATAATTTTTTATCACCTGTGTAAACCCCTTTACCCCCCTTTGGCCGAAAACAGAGGGGTGGCTGGACCAGACCCGGTTGTTCACGCCAAGATGGGTTGTTTTAAAGAGAAGGTGAACAACCATCAGCCAGTTTTCCAGGAGGAATTTGACTCTTTTTATCATGCCGTTTCCTTGTGGTGTTTTTATAGCTCAACTTTCGGGTTTATCTTTTTGTCAGATTGTCAGTGAGACTTTGTTATCGGCGTTTTTTTTTATATGAAAGTCGTGCAATTTCGGCAGCCGGCACTGTTATTTGTCAAGGAAAATATCAGTCATGGGAGGGGACAACCGGCTCCTTCATGATAAGGTCGATGGCCCTGTCAGCTGCTTTGGCCATGCCTGGAAAGGTCTCCACAAGTCCTGTCATCTGCTTCAGATTTTCACCGGTTCTCATGATCAGGCGGGCCAGGTCCCCTTCGGCAAAGGGGGAGTTTTTGACAATCTTCTCCCAGGGGTCCCCATTGGCCCAGGAAAAAGTCGCATCTGCCGGCTGGATATAGAGGTTGGGCGCCTCAAAGCCCCCGTTGAGCATTTTCTTGGCAAAGGGTTTCAACCCCTTTCGAAGGTTTAGAAACTCCGTGACCAGTATCTTGGGCAGCTGCCCGTTTAAAAGGCTTTCGTCGTCAAACTCCTTTTCATTGACAAACGCGGCCATTGCCGCGGCAAGCAGGGCGGGGCTTTTTTCGGGAAGCAGTTGCTCCCTGAGGCAGTGGGCCACCATGAGGGGAGAATCGATTCTCAGCTGGGAGGCCCAGATGCCGTCTTCGGTGAGGAGCCCGGTGTCTGTGACAAACCCCTCGTCCTGGAGAAAGGCCAGGTGGTCCAGGAAGTCGTGCCAGAGAAATTCCATCTCCTGGCCGAAATTACGCCGGGCATATTTTCCCTTTTTGCCCATGGAGATCATGTACGAGGCAAAGGACTTCAAAAGAAGCTCTTTTACCTGTTCCGGGTGGTGGGAGAGGAGCAGGTTGAGCACCATGGAAAAATCGATCTTGATCTGGCTGCGGACATCCAGGGGCGGTGCCTTGATCATCTTGGCAACATGGGCCAGATCCATGAATTTTCCCGGAAGGGCAATGGCAAACCCGATGTTGTCCATTCCCCTTCTCCCGGCCCTGCCGGTCATCTGCTGGAACTCGCTGGGGGTGAGGGGGAGGAATTCGGTGCCGTTGAACCGGTCGGAATTGAGGATCACCACGCTTCTGGCGGGGAAATTGACCCCTGCCGCCACCGTGGAGGTGGCAAACATGGCATCCAGGAGCCCTTCGGACATGAGGGTTTCGACGATTACCTTCCAGGCGGGCAGCTGGCCGCTGTGGTGGGAACCTGCGGCGGTGTTGGCGAGAATCTCCCGCTGGCTGTTCTTTGCCAGGTGGGGCTGGTTGGCCAGCAGCTCGTCGATGCGCTGGCCGAGCTTTGCTTTTCTTTCCGGCTCCCCGGCCAGGAGCTCCCCGGTGCAGAGTTTTACGGCCTGGTCGCAGTCGGCCCGGGATTTTAAAAAAAAGATTGCCGGCAAAAGGTCAAAGGTTTTCAAGACTTTTAAAACCTCGGAAAACCTGGGTAGCCTTCCAGGAGGCGCAAGTTGCGGGGGATTTTTCTCCTTGATGAATTTTACCACCCGGTTGTGCAGGGCGGTTTTTCCTTCATTTTTCACATTTTTCAAAAAAGGAGTGAGGGTACCTTCGGGGTGGAAAAAAAGGGGAAACAGGGGCACCGGGCGCCGTGTCTCTTCGATGACATGGCACTTTTTCCCCCGGATGGCTTCCAGCCATCCGGCAAGGTGGGCGGCATTGCCGATGGTTGCCGACAGCAGGAGAACAGGTATCCTCACCGGCAGATAGATCATGATCTCCTCCCAGACAACGCCTCTTTCCCTGTCCCCGAGGTAGTGGGCCTCATCCAGGATAACCAGGCTGCACGCCAGGTCCTCTCCGGTGTGCATGGCATCGTAGAGCTGGTTTCTTAAAATTTCCGTGGTGCCGATGATGATGTCGGCATCGGCGTTCTCTTTGATGTCACCGGTGAGTATTCCCACCCGTTCTTTGCCGAAGGTCCTTGCAAACTGGGCATAGATGGTGTTGGTCAGGGCCTTCAAAGGGGTACCGTACCAGATCTTATGGTGGCTGTTGACAAAACGCTTTGCCGCATTCTCGGCGATCCAGGTTTTTCCTGCGCCAGTGGGGGCGGTAACCAGGCAGTCCGAATCGTTGATGGCGGTGATGGCCTCCCTTTGAAACCGGTCCGGTGAAAAGTCCAGTTTTTCGGGAACACCGATGCGTTTGAATATGTTTTTCAGCACATCATCGGCCCCTGGGGTGAGAGAAGCGTTTTTTTTTCTTGCCTTGAATTTCTTGAATTTTTCTTTGTTGTATGGTTTTTTCATAAACACTATAAAACCATAAAATCATTGAGAATGCAACGTAAAATCCAGTTCCTTCACCTCTTCACAGGGCAGATGGGCACAAACGGCCGTTTTTAGATTCGGCCTGGCCGGCCCATGGTCATCGAACCGGCCACAACGAAGCATGAAACAGGCAACCGCCGGGGGCTCTAAATCGGCTGTTTCATATAAAAAATCTTGCTTGTTGCTTCATTTGAGGGCTATAATGATGCGTTTAACAGTCAATACCTTTTTTAAAAACCGATCTATTTTAAGGCCTTATGAATAAACGAAACAAACCCTTTATCCTTGCCCCTGCCGGGGACAAGGAGTCCTTCCTGGCAGCCGTTGCTGCAGGGGCCGATGCCGTTTACTGCGGCCTGAAGATCTTTTCCGCCCGCATGGAGGCGGACAACTTCAGCATCGAACAGCTGTCAACGCTTGTGACCTTTGCGAGGTCCAGGCAGGTTGAGGTCTACGTTGCCTTCAACGCCATGATCAAGGAGAACGAACTTGAAAAAACGGCAAAAATTCTGGCCAAACTGGTCAGGTATGTCAATCCCCATGCCCTGATTGTCCAGGATCGCGCTGTGATGGCCATTGCCCGGAGGGCCGGTTTCAAGGGGGAGATGCACCTCTCCACCCTTGCCAATGCCTCCATGGCAACAGGGCTTGACGCGGTAAAAAAAGCAGGGTTTGACCGGGCCGTTCTGCCCCGGGAGCTGACCATTGACGAGATAAAAACCATGGCCGCCCAGGCGGTGCCGGGCCTGGATCTCGAGGTCTTCATCCACGGCGCCCTCTGCTATGCCGTGTCCGGGCGGTGCTATTGGAGCAGCTGGTTCGGCGGCAAAAGTGGTCTGAGGGGGCGATGTGTCCAGCCCTGCCGCCGGGTTTACCGGCAGAACCGGGAAAAAAAGCGGTTGTTCTCCTGCACGGATTTTTCCGTTGATGTTCTGGTGAAATTGCTCCTGGACATTCCGGGAATTACCACCTGGAAAATCGAGGGGAGAAAGAAGAGCCCCCACTATGTCTTTTACACGGTCAAGGCCTACCAGCTCCTCAGGGATCATGGCCGTGACCCCCAGAAAAAGAAGACAGCCCTGGCCTTTCTCGAGTACGCCCTTGGCCGGCCTGCCAGCCATTACCACTTCCTCTCCCACCGCCGGCAGAATCCCCTGAGCCAGGATGCCGAGACCGGATCAGGGCTGTTTGCCGGCAGGGTCAAAATCGACGGCGGCCAGCCCTGCCTTGTGGCAAGGGAGGCCCTTTTAAAGGGGGATTTGATACGGATCGGGTACGAGGATGACAAGGGCCATGCCGTGGTAAGGGTGACCCGGGCTGTGCCGAAAAAGGGGAGGCTGGTACTCAAGAACAGGAAGGGGACACGTCTTGAAAAGGGTTCCCCTGTTTTTGTCGTGGACAGAAAAGACCCCCAGGTCACCGCCATGATCAAGGAGCTGAACAAGGAGCTGGAAGCCTTGGAAGCACCTGTTGTCAGGCCGGTGGCGGTGACTTTTGATCTGTCCTTCACCAATGCCGGCAAAAAAAAGCGGGGCGGAAAAACGCGCAGGGCCCAAACGGTGACGCTTTCAAGAACTCCCCCCAAGGGAAGGCGGCAGGGGGGAATAGCCCTCTGGATCTCCCGGGGGGAGGTTGAGAGGATGGTGCCGAAAAACGTGCAGAACACCTGGTGGTGGCTCCCTCCAGTGGTCTGGCCCGGTGAACAGGAAGAGACCCTTGCCCTTGTTGTCCGGCAGAGCCTTGCCAGGGGGGCAAAAAAGTTTGTGCTGAACATGCCCTGGCAGATCTCCCTCTTTGCCGGGGCAAGGGGCGCTGAACTCTGGGCCGGGCCCTTTTGCAATACGGCCAACAGTGCGGCCATTGCCGTTCTGAAACAGGCCGGATTCTCAGGGGCCATTGTCAGTCCGGAACTCGGTGCCGAGGAGTTTCTATCCCTGCCGAAAAACTCCCCGCTTCCCCTGGGAATGGTTCTCCAGGGAAACTGGCCCCTTGCCATCTCCCGGATCGTTTCCGATGATATTCTCCTTGACACCCCTTTCTCAAGCCCCATGGGGGAGAAGAGCTGGGTTACCCAAAGAGACGGCAATTACTGGGTCTATCCGGGGTGGCAGCTTGATTTGACCGCAAAGCAAAGCGAGCTTGCCAAAAGCGGGTACACCCTGTTCGTTCACATGGAGGAGAAGATGCCAATGGCAATGAAAAAGAGGGAAGGGCTTTGGAACTGGAAGTTGTCGATTTTGTAGGCCGCGGTACCCAAAGCGCTCACCAGAAAATTGCCGCTAATCCGCCGTCTTCGACCCAAGCTTGGTTGCCGGCTGTTCATGCTCTTTGTTGGGATCGCAAATTTTATAAGCGGAACGGAATTACTTGCCCTTTGACTCATCTTCCGTATTTCATCCGCGATCCTTAGCCTCGGTTACGGCCTTTTTTCAGGCTTCCCGGATATCGGGATGCTGGGCAAGGGAGTACAGGAATTGTTTGGTGTGCATTTCCTGCCGGAATTTCAGAAGTTTTACCGCCCTTCGCATGACGGTGTAGCCAAGCTCACTCTCCCGGCGGCACAGTTCAATGACCTTTTTGCTGGACAGAGTGATAATGGTGCTGGGTTCGGCACATATGGCGGTAAATGAACTGACAGAGTCATCATCCATGAGGGCCGAGACGCCAAAGGAGTGGCCCGGCAGGACCTCGTCCATGGTGAGGGCTTCTCCGGAATAGGCCCGGGTGTTTAGAAACACCCTGCCGGCAGCCAGCATGCAGAAGTTTTCCAGATTATTGTTCTGGTAAAAGAGGATCTCCTCTTCGCCGCACTCTCTTGTTTCGGCAATCTCTCCTAATTTGGCCACCATCTCATCGGGCAGGCTTTTTAAAAAGAGTATCTTTTTCAATTGTGTCATGTCAACCATGGTCGGGACCCTGTATTCTTTCTTTGGTATTGAAGGATGTCTAAAAAATGGGGGTAAGGAGATCCATTTCTTCGGCGCGGTGCTTGAAATCGGGCACTTTGTCGAAAATTTTTTTTATCATTTCGGTTCTGCTGTCCATCCCCTCTTTGTATTGCCTGGCAAGCCTGAGCATGATCTGGTATCCCAGTTCCGGGTCCTCTGCAAAGCGCTGGATCATTTTCTCTCCTGGTAGAGTGATCACTTCACAGGGGTCCTGGCAGATGGCTGAAGCAAAGGCCCTGGCACCGGGCACCAGGGAAGAAAAACCAAAACACGACCCCGAATGAGCGGTTTCCAGGATAACATCCACTCCATCGGAGAGTTCTACTTCCATGGAAACCTGTCCCATGAGCAGCATGTAAAAATACTCAATTTTTTCTCCCGGCTTGAACAATACCGTTCCCTGGCTGAAAATGCTCAGCTGGGCCTGGTCGGCCACCGTTTCCAGTAGCTTCTCCGGCATATCGTTAAACAGGCTGATTTTTTCTAATTCTTGGGTTTTTACCATTGTATCACCGTGTTATGTTAAAATAAAGATCAGGGGGCATAAGAACAGTTGTCAAACCGGCGCCGATTCCGACGGACACATTGCCCCAGGCTATCCTCCGAAAAATCCGTTGACAGCCAGTGCTGCCAGATTCAAAAACGGTTGGGGAATAAAAAAGAGACCAAAGGAGACGAGGGCCGTAATCACCAGGGGCACCACGCACAGCATGGGAGCCTCGTCCACCCGCTTTTCGAACATGGCTTCTTCGTCTGTGCAGAAAAATGCCTTGTAGAAAACAGGCAGGAAGTAAGCCGCATTTAACATGGAACTTGACAGCAGCACAAAGAGCATCACCAATTGGTCCCCTTCCAGTGTGCCCAGCACAAGGTACCACTTGCTGATAAATCCTCCGGTGGGGGGAAGTCCGATGATGGAGAGGGAGCCGATGAAAAAGGCGATCAT
>DATFJZ010000405.1:0-4017 GCA_035268945.1 Desulfobacteraceae bacterium
CCCCCTGGTGGACCGGCTGAGAACCTCGGTGAAAAAAGGGGTGGACTATCATCCTTACCTTCCCCGGGAGGACGGGCGGCTGCCCATGTCCGATTTCGGGGCGGAGCACCGTTACAATGTCACCGGGCTTTTCCACGACATGTGGGGATTCCCCTCGAACAATCCCAAAATTGTCAACGAGCTCCTCCACCATATCAACGACAAAATCGAAAACAATGTCCCGGCCATTACCCGTTACAAGGAGTATTTCCTGGACGATGCCGACTATGTTTTCATCTCCTTTGGCTCCTCGGCCCGTTCGGCCATTCATCTGGCCAAGAACCGGCGGGCAAGGGGAGAGAAGCTTGGCGTGCTTGAGCTCCAGTCGCTGTGGCCCTTTCCTTCGGCCCTTGTCAGGGAAAAATGCGCAAAAGCCAAGGCGGTCATTGTTGTGGAGATGAACATGGGGCAGGTGGTAAAACAGGTTAAATCCGCCGTTGACAGGCCGGAGGACGTATTTCTTGCCAACCGGATCGATGGTGAACTGATAACCCCGACCAACATCAAGACGCTTCTCAGGGTTATCCAGGGAAGGGGGGTATAAAATGAGTGTAAGAGATTATATCAGAGAGCGGTTTTTTCCGCAGATGTGGTGCCCGGGTTGCGGGCACGGAATTGTGCTGAATTCACTGCTGCGGGCCGTTGAACAGCTGGAACTGGACAAGAACGACATGGTCATGACCTCGGGGATTGGCTGTTCGGCGAGGATTTCCGGTTATGTGGATTTTCATACCCTTCACACCATCCACGGCAGGGCCCTTGCCTTTGCAACGGGTCTCAAGCTGAGCAAGCCCAAGCTCAATGTGCTTGTCCCCATGGGTGACGGCGATGCCCTGGCCATCGGGGGAAACCATTTCATCCATGCCGCCAGGCGAAACATCGATATTACCGCCATTGTGATGAACAACAGGATATACGGCATGACAGGGGGGCAGTTTTCCCCCTTGACCGGGTATGACCAGAAAGCCAGCACAGCCCCCTATGCCACCATTGACCAATCCTTTGATGTTGTCGAGATCTCAAAGGCTGCAGGGGCTTCCTTTGTTGCCAGAACAACGGCCTACCATGCCATGGAAGCGGTTGATCTTCTGAAAAAAGCCATCTCCCATAAGGGTTTTTCCGTGGTGGAGATCCTCTCCCAGTGCCCCACCCATTTTGGCAGGAGAAACAAACAGGGCGATGCCTCTTCCATGCTCGAACTTTACAAAAAGAACAGTGCAAAACTAGGGTCAAAGGCCCTGGAAAACAACCCTGAGCTGATTGCCAGGGGGGTGTTTGTGGAAAACGATACACCCGAGTACTGCCGAGAGTATGAGAAAGTTATCCAAAGAGCAACAAAGGGGAAAGCATCATGAAGCGAACCAGACTGGTCTTTTCAGGTTCCGGCGGCCAGGGGGTCATTACGGCAGCCATTATACTGGCAGAAGCTGCCGTGATACACGAGGGGATGAACGCCATCCAGTCCCAGAGTTACGGCGCCGCCGCCAGGGGGGGGTCAACGCGAAGCGATATCATCCTGTCCGACGCAGAGATCAATTTCCCTGAAGTTGTCCAGCCCAATATCCTGGTCTGCCTGACCCAGGAGGCGTACACCAAATTTTCCTCCATTGTCAGGCCTGGGGGCATTTTACTCACAGACCCGCGGTTTGTTGAAACCCTTAAACAGGTGGACGCAAAACAGGTGGAGCTGCCCATGTACGACCAGGTAATGACCAAGATCGGCAAACCCATCGTGTTTAATATTTGCATGCTCGGCGCCCTTGTCGGTTATTCCGAGCTTTTAAAGCCGGAATCGATCATGAGCGTTTTAAAAACGAGAATACCCAAAGATTTCATTGAAATGAACAAAACCGCCCTGGAACTTGGGATGACCCTGGGAGCCCAGGAGGCTGGGTAATGCCATGGAGGGAAAAGGCTCCGATCTACCCTTTTCCACCTTGCCCTTTTGCCCGTCTTCCATCTATGCTGCGAGACCAGGCACATTGCACACTATGCGCCTGGTCCCGCGCCTTGCAGCTGGGCAGGTTTTTGCCCAAAACGGGGTTTTCGTTCAGACACTGCTTATATTCTGTTTTTCCAGTTTCCTTAGGATCGCAGATGAAATAAGGTGAACAGAAATTACGTTCTGCTTATAAAATTTGCGGTCCTTAGATCCCTGCTGAAGGAAAAATCTCTTCTATCTTCATGTCCTTGATACGTTTTATGCACTCTTTGACAGCCTCCTGCTCATTCTCCCCTGTCCCCTGGTGCTCGGGTTTTGCAATGATATTAACGAGGTTGGGCACGGCCACAAACTTTGCTGCGAGGTTACCCTGGATCGCCTGGTGCACATCAATGTAGATCATCCTTCCGTCTCTTATGAGGTTGTACCGGGAAACACTGGTAAATATGTCGTCTTCGTGCAACTCAAGCATTTTCTTTCCCCTCTGTTTTTAATCCAACCTTCGGTTGACCTGTCCACCGCGACCTGAACCGTCAATTCCCAAGGTTGCGTTATTTTATCCTTTCCACACGATTCCATGCTTACCATTTTTCAAGGCTGGTGATCAATAAAAAAAGAGGCGTTGCCCGGTCAGGCAAAAAAGAGCGAGAATAAGGCCGGGTGAGGTATTGGCTTCGCTTTTTTTCAAATGGTATGATACAAGGAGTTTCAGTGCTAAAATGATTTTACCCTTCTGATCTGGGATTTATACTTATCTGTGTGTCAACAGTCAAGTCATTAAGTCGAGGAGGGCTTGATCATAACGTCGGCCAAATTCGTTTATTCGTGGGTAAACGGGGCCAGGCTTTTGTGTTTAAAGACAGATTTAGATGAAAGCGTCAATAACGTAAGCCTGACCCCCACCCCGCATTTTAAAATTTCCACGGCCCTTAAACCAGACCAGGCTTTTTTATGAACTATGATAATCTGAACAAAGAGCAGCAGCGCCTTGTGGCAGACTGGGAAACCCTCCAGCGGATATTCATAAGACCCGAGGATGACGAGTGCAAAAGAACCCTTGTCAAATACATGGAGCAGATTCTTTTCGGGCTTAACGATTTTTTAAATACCCATGTGGGGGTTACCGAAGAGATTTCCCTGCTGGATCTTACCCGGCGGTTCAAGGCGACCCGGATCTGTGACCATCCCGAAAAAAAACTCTCGGATGTTATTTCCGACATTATCAATGAGCTGGCCCCAAAAGCGGTGAATGTGGCATCCCCGTATTTCATCGGGCATATGACAGCGGCCATCCCCTTTTTCATGGTCCATTTAAAGGCCATTGTGGCGGCGTTGAACCAGAATGTCATAAAACTGGAAACATCAAAGGTGCTGTCAGTGCTGGAAAGACAGGTGCTTGCCAAGATTCACCGGCTGATTTTCGATCAGGGCGAGTTGTTTTACCAGCGCCATGTCCAGAGCACTGACACCACCCTGGGGGCTTTTACAACCGGCGGAACAACGGCCAACCTTACCGCCCTGTGGGTCGCCAGGAACAAGCTGTTTCCCCCGTGCAGGGGGTTTTCGGGAATTGAAGCCCAGGGCCTTTTCGCCGCCTTGAAAGCTTACGGCCTTGAGCGGGTGGTGGTGCTGGTTTCCAGGCGGGGGCACTACTCGCTGAAAAAAGCCGGGGGGATCCTCGGGCTTGGCAGCGAAAATGTGATTCCCGTTGATGTGGACGAACACCATAGGATCGACTTGAAGAAGCTCAATAATCTCATCGGGGAGTTGAAAAAAACGGGTAACACCGCTATTGCCGCCATTGTTGGGATAGCGGGAAGCACCGAGACGGGCAGTGTGGATCCCCTGGAAGCCCTGGCCGATGTCTGTGAGACCCATGGCATCCATTTTCACGTAGATTCTGCCTGGGGCGGACCTGTGCTCTTTTCCCGACGATACGCATCCCTCCTGACGGGTATCCAGCGGGCGGACTCTGTGGCCATGGACGGCCACAAACAGTTCTATCTTCCCATGACAAGCGGAATGGTCTATTTCAG
>DATFJZ010000406.1:0-7010 GCA_035268945.1 Desulfobacteraceae bacterium
GATGCAGAGCTCTTTCATCACTTCGCCGGGGTGTGGTGGGTTATGCATAACCATTTTTTTCTCCTTATTGGTAATCATGGTAATCAACATCAACGGCGTTGCCGTTTTCAAACCGGAAGAAAACGCGCCAGTTGCTTGAGCCGTATCTGAATTATCTTGACACCCACATAATTATCGTTTACGTTAACGTAAAATATGAAAACCCCCCGACTCTTTTTTTAACTGAAAAAGCATGACAAATAAAAAAAATACAATTCGTTACAGCATCTCAGACATTGCTTCTGATCTGGATGTCACCACCCGTACAATCCGGTTTTATGAAGAAAAAGGCCTGATAATGCCCGAGAGGACAGCGGGAAATCAGCGGGTCTATACCCCGCGGAACAAGGCACGACTCAAGCTCATTCTCAGGGGGAAACGGTTTGGATTTTCCCTGGATGACATATCTGAAATGATCGGCATGGCGGATTCAGATACAAATGAAATTCAACAGATTGAAAAAAGCCTGGCTTTCGGCAATGCAAAGCTTAAGGAAATCCAGGAAAGAAGAAAAGAGCTTTCCCTTCTTGAGCAGGATATTCTTGCGACAAGAGAAAAGCTGATCCAGCGGATTACCCAGCTTAAGCCGTCAAACAATTTAAACCGTAAAGAGGAGTAGACATGCGTGTTGCCGAACTGATAGACAAAAATGCGGAACAATATCCTGAAAGAATGGCACTGTGCGACAGAGAATAGTTTAATGTGAGTCAAACCGTATAAAAAAACGTGATCATTGAGTCAAAGGAACGAAGACCGTCCATGAAAACAGAAGAGCCTCTTGCAACCTTTTCAACCCGTTTAATGGCCTGGTACCGGAAGCACCACCGCCCGCTGCCCTGGCGGAAAAGCCGTGACCCCTACGCCATATGGATTTCCGAGGTGATGCTCCAGCAGACCCAGGTGAAAACGGTGCTTCCCTATTACGACCATTTTTTGACCACTCTTCCCACGGTGAAAGACCTTGCGGAAAGTGACATGGAAACGGTGCTGAAACTCTGGGAAGGTCTGGGCTATTACGGCCGTGCCCGCAACCTCCACCGGGCCGCCGGCATGGTCATGGAACATCACCAAGGAAAGGTGCCCGATGACTGGAAAACGTTTAAGACCCTCCCCGGCGTGGGAGACTATATTGCCTCGGCGGTGCAGAGCATCGCCTTTGACCACCCCTACGCCGTGGTGGACGGCAACGTCAAGCGGGTCCTGGCCCGTATGCATGCCATGGATCAGGCGGTCAATGATCCCCGCTTTCACAGGGAGTTTAAACACAAGGCAGACCAGCTGCTGGACACCAGCGCCGCTGCCATTTTCAACCAGGCCTTCATGGAGCTTGGGGCCCTTGTCTGCACCCCCCGAAATCCAGGCTGCACCTCGGCTCCCTGTCCGGTTTGCACCAGCTGCCAGGCCTTTTGCCAGGGCAGCACCGACAGGTACCCTGTCAAAAAACAGAAGAAAACCGTGCCCCTGTACCATATCGCTGCCGGGGTGGTCCGCAAAGAGGGACGACTGCTGATCACCCGGCGAAAATCCCAGGGCTTGCTCGGGGGATTATGGGAGTTTCCCGGGGGCAAGGTAAAACCCCGGGAAACGGCAGCGGCTGCCTGTGTCCGGGAGATTGCCGAGGAGACCGGTCTGGTTGTCTCTGCCGGTTCCTTTCTTACCCGGGTAAAGCATGCCTACAGCCATTTTCGCATCGAAATGGATGTCTTCCTCTGTGACTGGGGTTCTGGAACCGTTGACCTCAACGGTCCAGTGGATTTTCGCTGGATCTCTCCCCTGGAAATCGATGACTATCCCTTTCCAGGGGCCAATTTGAAATTCATTCCACTGTTGCAACAGGCGCTCCTGGCAGATTCCCATTGATGCCCCTGTCACACCAGGGGGATCATGGTACCGGCCAGATCCCCTGGTTCGTGGATCCCTTCCGTGCATGGTCGGCACTATTGGTCAGGCTCCAAACAAACCCTCTTTCACCCGGGAAATGCCGGGGATCAGGGTCTGGGTCCGCTTGACGCCGCTGATCTTCCTGACATGCTGGTCCATGAACTCGGCGATGGTTTCTGCATCGGAGGCCAGAAAATCCCTCTTGAGGATCACCTTGACCAGGATGTCGATGGTGCCGTGAACACCGTGGATCTCCCTGATTTCATCAATGGCAAAGAGCCTGTCAATGATCTTTGCCTCGCTGGATGCTGTGGAGTTGATCAGGATAAACGCCGTAATGGTTCTTTTCATTTCAGGGTAATCCGGGGTGTTTTTTTCAAGCATGGCCGTTCTGAAATCTTCCATGGTCCTGGGAATCAACCGGTCAATGCCGATGCCGTATCGCCGGTTGGTGTTTCTCTCCCAGTGGTGATAGGCAATATAGGTGTAGAGATCGGCAATGGTTCTTGAGGGGAAGTGGTTGATCAGGTTGCCGTTTTTGATGATGGTGGTCAGGGGGGTGTAAATGGTGTGGAACCAGTCCTTTGCCGCTTTGGCAAAGTCGGGCTCTTTTCCTGAAATATTGGTCAAGTGGTTTTTGTGCTTTTCGATCTGTTTTTCAAGATATTTGTACTTTCCGATTTCTGTGAGGTGAATGGGCTCCTCAAGCCCGGTCTTCTCGTAAAACGTCTGCCTTTCCATGTACAAAAGGTTCTCCATGGTGTTGCTGTCGGAACAGAGCTCAATGATCGTTGCCCTGATTTTCCCCTGGCCAAGCTCTTTTGACGCGGCAACCCTGTGGTTGCCGTCCAGGACATAAAAATCGTGGCGGATCTGATAGAGCTGTACCGGCGGCAGGGGGGTGCCATTGCGAATCGCCTTTTTGATCTCTGTGAACCGCTTCCCGGATATCTGCTTTTTGGGCCTGAAACTGGAGTCAAAATCGTAGTACTTGCCCACACTGCCGATGATTCTGTCCAGATCAACGTAATGTTCCCCATGGTTGATGAACCGTACCTCCTCATTGGCCTCCTGCTGCTCGTTAAACGAAGTGACGTGATCCTCCCGGTTTGATGAAAAGAGCTTCTTTAGAAAATTTGCCATTGTTTTAAACCTCTAAAATGGTGAAACCACAGGTGTTGACAACGTTTGTTCCACTGATCACGGATAGTCTCTGTCTGGCGTTTTCAAAGTGTTTGTGAATATGACCGTGGATAAAATAGGTGGGTTTTCGTTTGTGAATCAGGTCGATAAAACATTGAAATCCCATGTGGCAAAGGTCATCGCCATCGCGCACATGCCGCGGCGGAGCGTGGGTGACCACAAGGTCCAGGGTTCCTTTTTGCCATATGGGAAACCACATCTTGAAGATGGTTTTGCGCATCTCTTTTTCGGTGTACTGGTTTGCCCCGCCATTGTACCACATGGAGCCTTCAAGGCCCATGATGTTCAGGGATTTGAACCGCATGATCCTTGCGTGGATGTTTTCGCACCCCACGGGGTTGGACGGCGTGTACCGGATATCATGGTTGCCCTTTACGTAAAACAGCGGTCTTTCGATTCTCTCCCTGAGAAACGAGAGGTATTCCGGGGCAAGGTCTCCGCAGGAGATGATCAGGTCTACCGGTTCAAGGGTCTTGGTTTCGACCCTTTCTATCAGCGATTTATCGGTGAAGTCCGATACGGCCAGTATTTTTACCTTGTCAGGTTGAGGGTTGTCCGTTTTCATTCTGGAAAAATACCAGAGCCTGAATGCATTGGCAAGGAAGAAGAGACATCCTCGGTCATTCAAGTTTGGGGGCATGAAAAAAGGGCAGGCCTTGGTCGGCGCTGCCCTTTTGTGGGTGTTTCAACTGATGAGACGGGGTGTTGTCTGCCCGATGGCATTTTTTTCACCATAAAGCAGGAGTGACCCCGGTGGTTCCGATCATTGCTCTATTGACAGGGCTCAGCTTCTAAGCCTTGGATGCGGCCCCGTAGGTGACCCGGTGGTCGATGCGGTCCTGCTCTTCCAGCATGTTGAGCCGTACCATCTCAAAATCCTCAACACCGATGAGCACCGTGCCATCCTGGCGGCACAGCTTCAACTGGTAGGTGTTGGTCTCTTCGCTTGAGCCGGTCTTGGTGGTGATGCAGTAGTAGGGGGTGTTTTTTTCAACCGCCCGGTAAAACTTCAACGAGCCGATGCGATAGGGCAGCACCGTCTGGGAGGTGGTGAAAAATTCAAACAGTCCCCCTGTCTGGAACATGGCATCAACGATCACAGCCGGGGTTTGAAACCTGGGCCGGGTTGTTCCCCGGAAAAATTCCTTGGTACTGGTATCCTCAAGGGTGGTGACCAGGGTCTTTTCGTCAAAGGAGTTCACCTCGGTGATGGTCTCGAACAGTCCTTCCATGAAAAGGCGCTTGGGATTGTACACGATCTCCCGGTGGTCACCGTCAAATGCAACGGGGTTGAACACCGGCAGGTCTGTTGTTTCCCTGTCGAGGGGGGCGTCGGCAAACCGGAATTTTCCCTGGTAGTGCAGGGTAGGATCCCCCATGGCGATGCCTTTGGGGTTTTTGAACTGGGAGGAGATGGTGCACAGGACGTGGTCCTCCCCTTGTTTTTCTGCCCTGATGGTAAGTTCCTTGGGCCTCTCCTTGAGGAGCTTGATGCCGTAGGGAATGGAAAAATCGGTCAGCTCCACAAGGTGCCGGTGGTTTCCGGCAAGGCTGGATGCCGCCTCTGCCAGGGTTTCAATACCGGTGGATCCGAGAAACACAGGGACATCCTCCATGGCATGGTCCCTTAGAAAAAGGTCCCTTTCGATGTCAAGGGTCCTGGAAAAGGTTGCCGAATTTTTGTCCCTGTCCGTGATCTCATCGAGAA
The DNA here is from genome assembly GCA_035268945.1 of Desulfobacteraceae bacterium. Lineage (GTDB taxonomy): Bacteria > Desulfobacterota > Desulfobacteria > Desulfobacterales > Desulfobacteraceae > DATFJZ01. Next base: position 4,832 of record DATFJZ010000406.1, read on the forward strand.
AGGGGAAATCCGGGTTGGCGGGATCTCCCAGGAGGCCGTCCCGGTCAAAGGAGTAGTCCAGGCCGGAAAAGACCATTTCAAGTTCGTCCTGGTTCAGAAGGTCCGCCATGAAGAACGTTACCCCCTGGTCCATGGGCAGAAACTGGATGCCCCGCTCTTCCAGCACTTTCATCACCGTGGGGTTGGTTGCCATACCGGTTCCTGACCAGGCGGTCCAGGCGTACACTTTGTAGTTTCTGCCGGGATGGCGCTGTTTTTCCCGGAAGAGGGCCTTGCTGAGGAAATCGTTGGCCGAGGTGTAATCCACCTGGCCTTCGTTGCCAAAGCGTGCCGTTACCGATGAAAAGGTGAAAAGGTATTGGTACTCCCTGTTTGCCATTGCTGTGAGGAGGTTGACAAGGCCCTTTACCTTCACATCCACCACAAGCTCAAATGCTGACAGCTCTTTTTTGGGAATGAACTGACTCATCTCCATGCCGGCGGCGTGGAACACACCGTCGATCTTTTCGTGCCTGTCCACGGCTGCCTTGACCGCTTCAGGATCGGTAACGTCAACCACGTTGTAGCTGACGTTTACCCCCATGGCCTCAAGGTGCTCGATGTTTTTGACAGCCTTTCGCACCAGCATGATCCTGTCCGAAGCCTTTTTGATTTCAAGGGGCTTGGCCTGGGGCTGGTCCTGTTTGAGCATGGCCATGATTTCCGGCTGGCCAATGCTGTTCTCCAGGTATTTTTTGTCCACCCCGTAGATGTCGTTGATGTCCAGGATGATCAGATTGGTCTGGTACTTTTCCACCACCTTCTTGATGATCTCGTAGGTGATGCCGCCGGCACCCCCTGTGACAAGCATGGTGGAGCCCGGTTCGATGATGGGCTCCTGGCGGGTATGGTAGAACAGGGGCTCGGGTTTCATGGCCAGCACATATCTGGTGTTGTTCCGGTACCCCACCTCTGTTCTGGTGTCGTTGGACAGCAGTTCCGTGATAAAGGTCTCTGCCATTGCCTCAATGGTTTCAGGCTTCAGATCCTCCGGTTGAATAACGCCGTCCTTATTCCCCGGGATGTCGGAAAAGGGGGTGTTGGAAAAATCCACCACCTTGACCAGGGTTTTGTCCATCTCCTTGTTCACCGTTTTCAACAATCCGGAAAGGGCTGCAAAGGAGGGATGGATGGGGCCGCATCCCTCCATGTAGGGAAACACCACCGAGTCAAAGGTGATGGTGCCGATGATGCTGCTCTCCGTATCCAGCTGTTGGAACAGGGTTTTGATGACGGCAAAGACGCTCTTAAAACCTCTGTTCAGCTCGGCATCATCGGTTAATGCCGCCGGGTCTGTCCCTTTGAGGTTTGCCGCCAGGGTGTTTGAAAAATAGGCATCCAGGGAGGCAAGGTGGATAAACCCGTTGATGGTGCCGTGCTTTTCCTTGAGAGCGGCCGCCTGCTCTTCAACGCTTCTGATATCGGATAGATCACATTGAAAATCCGCATCCCTGCCCGGCCCGGCAATGACCACCCTGCCTTTTTTCTCTTCTATCTTTTCAATGACGGCCTTGGCAAACCCGTGGCTGTCCGGTGTGACAACAAAGGTCTTTCCCGTAAAATCCGTTGACGCCTTGTCAGCAGGAAGCGCTGCCTCCTGTGTTCTTACCACCAGCCGCTTGACAGGGGCCGAAGGGTCGGGGAATTCATCCCCGTGGTCTCCTGACACCGAGGCCCCGGCGCTTTTTCCCAATGGGGCAGGGGCGCTCTTTTCACCGGCAGCAAAGGTTTCCTTCTCTTTTGTCGCTGCAGGCGTTTTTGGGCTGCCGCTACCTTCCGGGGGGGTGTCCGGTGGTCCCGTTACGGCTGCTACGTATTCGGCCAGCTTGGCAATGGTGTTGAGATCCCTGAGCTTGAGGTCGTCGGGAACATCAAACCCGAAGAAGGACGCCGTCTTGGCAAAGATCTCCACCTGCTTGACCGTATCAATGCCCAGATCGGCCTCGAGATCGAGGTCGTCCTCCAGCATGTCGGTGGTGTACCCGGTCTGGTCGGCGATGATCTCCCGGATCTTTTCCATGGCCCCTGGTCAGAACCGCTGGCGGATTCCCCGGCCGTCTCCGGCTGGTCGTCCCCTTGGGCTGCCCCGGCTGCTTCCGGCCGGGCGGCCCCTTGGGTTGTTCCGGTCGGGACCGCTGCC
>DATFJZ010000407.1:0-2238 GCA_035268945.1 Desulfobacteraceae bacterium
CGCATCCTGCTTGCCATTTTGTCCGTCTTCTACGTTGTGACAACCGGCACATAGCTCACTATGCTCCGGTTGTCACGCCTTGAATACGAACAAAATGCCTACACGATATGCGTAGATTATTTTCTTTCAGTTCCCTAAAGGCAAATTTAAACAAACGTATCAATAACGCAGGCCTGACCCCACCCCCAATTAACCCGCTGCAGGGTCTCAGCGCCGCCCCTGAAGATGAACGTTCAGGAACGGAAACAAGTGCTGAACGGCTGCAGACACATTGAGCCAGGAGAAAAAGATATATGTACGAAGCAAGTGACCTGAGAAAGGGATTGAAAATGGAGATTGACGGGGATCCGTTTGTGGTTGTGGATTTCCAGTTTAAAAAGCCGGGCAAGGGGCAGTCCCTCTACAAGTGCAAACTCAAGAACATGATCACCGGCGCCCAGTTTGAAAAGACCTTCCGATCGGGAGACAAGTTTAACAAGGCGGATCTTGAAGAACAGGAGGTGGAATATCTCTATGCAGAGCCGGAAAGTTTCTGTTTCATGAACACGTCCACCTATGAGCAGGAGTTCCTGTCAAAAGAGCAGGTGGGGGAGGCTGCCGATCTTCTGGTGGAAAATACCGTATGCACAGTGCTGTTTTTTGGAGACCGGGCCATTGGGCTTACCCTGCCCAATTTTGTGAACCTCCGGGTAACAACCTCTGAACCCTGGGCCAAGGGGGATACGGCAACGGGAAGCACAAAGCCGGCAACCCTGGAGACAGGCTTTGAACTCCAGGTTCCCCCGTTTATCGATGAAGGCCAGTTGGTCAAGATCGATACCAGAACCCGTGCCTATGTGGAACGGGTGAGCGAATAAGAAATTTTCGGCAGACCGGCCCTTATGCGGTAGCCGGTCAGCGTCCATGCTGACCGCTGCCGTTCAAAACCGTTACGGACAAAACCCGGATCGGCTGCCTCCAGTTCGACTTGGCTCCGCGTCTTCGACCCAATCTCAGTTGTGGCCGGTTCGATGACCATGGGCCGTCCATGGCGGTTATTGGGAATGGGCTTTTATGAAGCTCCCGATTTTTTCCACGGCTTCCCGGCCCTGGGTAAGGTACCGTGAAAAATAGTGCCACACATGGAACATGCCATCCCAGATTTCAAGTTCTGCAGGAACCCCGGCGGCTTTTGCCTTCTTTACCAGCAGCACGGCATCATCCTGGAGGACTTCCCGGGAGCCGACCTGCACCAGTAGAGGGCACATCCCCTGGAAATCTCCGTTGGCAGGAGAGACCAGTGGGTGGTCCCAGTTTTTTTCCCCGGTGTAGAGCTGTGCCGTGGAAAAAAGCATGTGCTGATTCAGCATGGGGTCTGTTTTCTGGTTTGTGGTGTGGGAGCGGTTCTTGCATTCAAGGTCCGTCCACGGCGATATCAGCGCGGCAGACCCGGGCATGGGCAAGCCTCTGTCCTTGATTGTCAGGAGCAGGGAAAGGGCCAGTCCTCCTCCGGCAGAATCCCCTGCAATGGCCATGCGTGAGGCGGAAAAACCGTGGTTGAGCAGCCAGGTATAGGCCTGGACGGCATCTTCCAATCCCGCAGGAAATGGATGTTCAGGTGCCAGCCGGTAGTCGATGATCACCGTCTTTGAACCTGAGGCGTTTGCTATCCTCGTGGCAAGATCCCTGTGGGATGCTATGGATCCTGCTATAAACCCCCCTCCGTGGAGGTAAAGAACAACATTTCTTTCCGATGCGTTGGCCGGTAGTATCCATGCCCCGGGAACTCCATTGAGATGAACCGGTTTAAAACCGGCCGTCCGGTCAATTTTAAATGCCCTGGCACTGGTGTCGAGAAATTCCCGGTATTTTTCGATGCCCTCCCTGGTAAAATCGGGGGCGACTCTCAATTGTTTCAGTACGGCGGCGAGAATTTTTGATTTCATTTTTGAAAGAGTGGTCCCTTAGCAGCAGTTCTCATTGGCTCATAGCGGATTTTGGTCTCTTAACCGGCGGAATCAGGCAGGGCAACCAACCCCATGAATGTTTGTATGAGCCGTCATAGTAAAAAAGTGTTGATTTATGTGGTTCACTCTACTATGGTTGTGAGAAATTGTCCAGTCCTGACCAGAATTGATTTCAGCAATGAGCAGATCCGTTAGAAAAAAGGAGCCAGCGCCATGGAAGATGGGCCACCAAAAAGTGTTTTTTTTCATTTCCGGTTTAAATTTCTTGCCATCACCAATATCGCATTTCTTG
>DATFJZ010000408.1:0-2737 GCA_035268945.1 Desulfobacteraceae bacterium
TTGAATCTGATCGGGAATTCCGTATTTGGGGAGGTTCCCCTGTTCAAAGGCCTTGACAAAGAGCTGTTTCAGCTCATCTTCAAGGTCCTGGTCTTTCTGTTCCTCCTTGAGCACCACCAGGAGAATGGGGCGTTCCCCCCATTTGTCATCGGGGATGCCAACGGCTGCTGCCTCGCTGACCGCCGGGTGCTGGCTGACAATGTCCTCGAGTTCAAGGGAAGAGACCCATTCGCCGCCGGTCTTGATAACATCCTTGAGCCGGTCGGTGATTTTAAGGTACCCCTCCTTGTCAATATTGCCCACATCCCCTGTGTGCAACCATCCACCATCCCACAGCGCCTCACTCTTTTCAGGGCTTTTCATATACCCCTGGGTAAGCCATGGGGCCCGTGTGACGACCTCTCCGGTCTGAACGCCGTCATGGGCAACGGGGGTGCCTGCAGGGTCAATGATTTCAAGGTCCACCAGGGGAATGGGAATCCCCGTCTTGCACCTGATTTCGATCTGTTTCTCCTCGTCCAGGTGGCGAAGATGGGGTTTGATATGGGCCACGGTGAGCAGGGGGCAGGTTTCCGACATGCCGTAGGCCGTGTAGAGGTTTATTCCGGCCTTCATGGCAGCGCTGCAAAGTCCCCTTGGCAGGGCCGATCCGCCGATGACAACCTTCCAGTTGGACAGATCGATCTTTTTGATGACCGGGGAGTTGACCAGCATGTGGATGATGGTGGGAACGCAGTGGGAGAAGGTCACCTTCTCGTTGAGAACAAGGTTCAGTATCATTTCAGGTTCATACCTGCCGGGGTAGATCTGTTTGCAGCCCAGCATGGTAAACAGGTAGGGCATTCCCCAGGCGTGGACATGGAACATGGGGGTCAGGGGCATGTACACATCCCCCGAGGACATGACCGCCTGGGAGTCATAGGCGCACAGTCCTGTCATGAGACCGAAGGTGTGCATGACCAGCTGACGGTGGCTGAAGTAGACTCCCTTGGGATTGCCTGTGGTGCCTGAGGTGTAAAAAGTCGTGGCCATGGCGTTTTCATCAAAATCGGGAAAATCGTACTGGTCGCTCTGGTCCTTGAGCATGGTTTCATACTCCTCGTCAAACACAATGGAGGAGGTGAATTCCTTGTCATCCTCTTTGATGAGGATGATTTTCTTTACCGTTTCGATTTTATCCTTTACCGCCTCAAGCAGGGGAACAAGCTCGGAGTTGACAAGGATGACATCGTCTTCTGCGTGGTTGATGGTGTATAAAAGCTGTTCAGGGGAGAGCCGGATATGGACGGTGTGAAGAACGGCTCCCATCATGGGAACGGCAAAATAGCATTCCAGGTATCGGTGGCTGTCATAATCCATCACTGCCACTGTGTCTCCCTGTTTTACCCCGAGCTTCTCAAGGCCGTTGGCCAGCTGGGAAACCCTCTTGTGAAGATCTCTGTAGGTATACCGCATCTGATCCCTGTAGATGATCTCCTGGTCCGGTGACCGGACAAGGGAGTTGGAAAAAAGGTTTTTAATCAGCAGGGGATAGGTATACGCTGATGGACTCTTTTCAATTAATTTCACACCCATGGTTTTTCTCCTTTGTTAAAAGATTTGGATTATGACAACGGCCATGAAGGTCTGCGCCCCAGCAGAAAAAAATCCTGGTTTGTTCATAACACCGACCCTGTTTTTGCACAGGCATGATCAAGGTGTGCCGGCAGACCATTTGTATGGAAAAAAATATAGACACGAGGGTTTGGTTTTGTCAAGAAAATAGTGTTCTCTTTTATGAGCAAGGGTTATTGTCCTTGCTCGTTCTCCATTTTAAGAAGGTCGGATACCCCCCGGTGCAGGGTTGTGATGCAATCCACTTCGCCGATGCCGAGGCGCTGCCGGTTGCTGATATCAAAAATACCCTGTTCCACGGCTGTTTTTTCGCCATGGGTTCCCCGGATTTGAAGGTTGTGGCGCTTTGCCGTGGCCCTGAGGCGGTCAGGGGTTTTTTCAAGCCGCGGCAGTTTTACGTGAACACTGGCCCGCATGGCGGTTCCCAGGTTTGACGGGCATGCGGCAAGATAACCCAAATGGTTGCTGAACGCAAATGTCAGGCGGTTTTCAATAAGAGCAACCCCCTTTGCAAGGCGGTTGAAACAGGTCGATATATCGCCGTTTTTCTCCAATGAGATGATTCGCAAATGATCTTCTTCGTTGACCCACACCATGAAATTTTCCCTGTGTGAAACAAAGAACCCCCTTGCATATGGCCAATCCCGGTTGATTCCTGCGGCTTCCTGGAACCTGTCTCCCCTGGCAAAGCTGATGCGGTTTTTGTGGAAATATTTCGCATCTTCAGGAGCAAGAGATTTAATGGGAAAAAAGCGTCCTTTCAGGTCATTGTCAAAGGTTTCAAGGGCCTTGACGATGCGGTTCCTCACTGTTTTTCTATGGGACAGAGAAATATGGGGGGTGAAGGGAAACAGGTCCAAGTTCCTGGCAACCCTTATCCTTGTCGATAGGATGTTTTTCTTGTACGGGTCAAGGTCGGGAAGGCCCGGGTCGGCAAAATCGGATCTGTGTAAGTTTGAAAGATCAACCCCGTGGTAGTCTGCAATGACTGGATTGAAGATCTCGGAGAACGTCGTGTAGGACCCCTTGTCACCGGCATATATCCCGATGGTGCTGTCCGGGTTTTTGACATTGGAATGTATGGCCTTGTGCAGTGTAAAACCGGACGGGGTTTTTCTCCCTT
>DATFJZ010000409.1:0-4237 GCA_035268945.1 Desulfobacteraceae bacterium
GCAAGGATAAGCAGATTGACCTCGTGGGGTTCCAGATTCCGGGCGCCGGGCTTGATAACAGGCGTTAGTCCCCTTTCCCGTATGCCGAGCTGGAGGATCAGGTTGTGGGTGGAATACCACGACGGAACCGCAATGGTTTTCCCGCCGAGATCGGCAAAACCCTTTATGCTGGAGTCACCGCCCACGGTGACGGCACTGCCGTTGGTATGGTCCCATGCCAGAACCTTGACCGGCATTTTATGCTTGAATCTCATCCAGACGGGTATGGGAAACAGCATGTGGGTAAGATCAAATTTGCCGGCCAGGAACGATTCCGTCAAAACATTCCACGATCTCACCATCACAGGTCGGGGGACAACCACCCCTTCCTCGCTGAAAAACCCCAGGGCATGGGCAATTAACAGGGGCGCCGCATCGGTAATGGGAAGATAGCCGATGTTGAGGGTACTCTGCATCCTAGCGGCCAATACATTTCCCGGAAACAGGGAGGCACCCAGAAAAGACCCGGTTTGTTTGAGAAACCTGCGCTTGTCTGTATCAACGGAATCGATGACCGTCACAACAACCTCCTGTTGCCCACGTAGGACTCTTTAAACCGTTTTAAAATCCATTTCCGATAAGCACTGAACCACTCATTGCTGTTGACATTTCTCGGGTAGGGCTCTTTGATCTCAAACACTTCCCTGATTCCCACGGGATCTCCCCCGAGAAGCACGACCCGGGTACCAAGAAGGATCGCCTCATCAATGTCATGGGTGACAAACACAACGGAGAATTGTTCGCTGAGCCAGAGATTGACCAGCTCCTCCTGGATATGGGCCCTGGTAAAGGTGTCCAGGGAGGCAAAGGGCTCGTCCATCAAAAGCAGCCGGGGAGACCCGGCAAGGGCCCGTGCAAGGCAGACCCGCTGGGCCATTCCCAGGGAGAGATCCCCTGGCATGGCGGTCTCAAAACCGGATAAACCCATGATCTCGAGGTATTGATGAACCCTGTAGTCAAGGTGTTCATGCTCCCCCCTTACTTTACAGCCGTAGGCCACATTTTTTCTTACGTTCAACCAGGGCAGCAGTGCTGGCTGCTGAAAAAGCATGGATCTTGAGTGGTGAACCGTGCGGATCTCATGGCTGTCAGCCAGAATCCTGCCGGAAGAAGGCCTGTCAAATCCTGCGATTAAATTCAGGAGGGTGGTTTTCCCACAACCGGATTCGCCGAGGATCACCACAAAATCCCCGCTGTCTATTGTCAGGGAAATATCCTTGAGCACCGTATAAACGCCTCTTCCCGGCTGCTGGTATGCCTTTGACACATTTTCAAATTCTATTTTCAAATTGCCTGTTTCCAATGAGGGGCATTTTTTCTTATACCCCTCCATGGGGTACCATAGCACCCTTTTGTGCCGGGGCTCCTGGTAACTTTAACACAAAACCGGCTCTGGTTGCAATAAAAACCAGCAGCGCCCGTCACCCAGGCCTGCCCCCACCCCCGCTCACAATTTGCCTTTTTTAATAATGGCCACAAGAAGCCAGATCCCCATCAGGGCAGCGGCAACAAACCCTGCAATACCGATGATGGAAACACCGAACAGCAGGGGGGGGATTTCGGAGTTGAGCACCTGGGCCGATCCCATGATAAGGGCGGCGATGATGATGGCAAAGGAGAGGCGGTTGCTTATCTGATCATGGGTTGCCAGCATCCTGTCAAGACCTTCCAGGCGGATATTGACCTGGAACCTTCCCTGCTTGGCAATCCGCAGCAGTTCCAGAACATCCGAGGGAAAAATCCGGATAAAACGCAAAGACTCCCTTGCCAGGCCCATGGCATCCTCTGCCAGACGGGAAAACGAGAAGCGGGAGAATTTTGCCGCCTTTACATAGGGAACAGCGGCGGCCATCATGTCAAAATCCGGGTCAAGCTTCCTGGCGATTCCCTCCACAGAGGCAAAGGCCTTCATCATGAGAAAGAGATCCGGGGGGATTGTCATGTGGTGGCTGGAGGCCATCTCGATGATGTCGTTGATCAGGTTGGTCAGGTTGATCTCTTTCAGGGGTTTTTCAAAGTAAGCATCGACAAACTGGGCAACCTCCTTTTCAAGGGCGGCAACATCCGGCTCTTCCTCGTAAAAGGCCAGCTCCAGGAGAAAACGGACAGAGAGCCTTGTGTTTTTTGCGTCGATGCTCTTGATGAGATCGACAAAGGTCTCCCGGGTGTCCCGACTGACAAAACCGGTCATACCGAAATCCACAGGGGATATGATGTTTCCGGGAAGAATAAAGATATTGCCCGGATGGGGATCGGCATGGAAAAACCCGAACTCAAAAATTTGTTTTAAAACAAAATCGGCTCCCCGCCGGGTAATGAGTTTCCGTTTAAAATCGGCCCTGTCAAGCGCCTCAACATCGGAGACTTTTATCCCTCTGATATACTCCATGGTCAAGACCCTCTGGCTTGACTCCTCCCGGAAAACCATCGGAATATGGACGGTGGCATCATTCTCAAACTGCCTTGCCATGCGCTCGATATTCGACGCTTCAATGGAAAAATCCAGCTCCTTTTCAAGGCTCTTTTTAAATTCTTCCACAATCTTCACCGGCCTGTGGGGGCCGATCTCTTCGACATGGGCCTCCATGAGGGTTGCCAGGTGATGCATGATCTCAAGGTCCACCTCAATGGTTTTGCGGATGCCGGGGCGCTGGATCTTCACGGCCACCTCGTTGACATCCTTTAACCCGGCCCGGTGCACCTGTCCGATGGAGGCTGAGGCAATGGGTTCCTCGTCCATGTATTCAAACACCTCTTCCAGCGAAGAGCCGAATTCCGACACGATGATCCGGCGGGCATCGTCAAAGGAGAAAGGGGGGACATGATCCTGGAGTCTGGAAAGTTCCTTGAGCAGCCCCACAGGGATCAGATCGGGTCTTGACGAGAGGATCTGGCCGAACTTGATGAATGTCGGCCCAAGCTCCTCAAAGATCATCCTGATCCGCTCGTTTCCCGAGAGCTTTTCAACCCGCTCCCGCCGGGTGCGGGAGATCAGCTGGAAACCGATCTCGATATACTGGTCTATCTTGAGGGCATCAACGATATTGCCAAACCCGTACTTGAAGATAATCCCCAGAATCTGACGGTACCGCATCACATGGCGGTAGGTCCGCCCAAGGCTTCCTATTTTTCGAATACTCAGCATATGGATGTCAAAAGCTCCCTCCAGGAGAATCTTACCCTGGCAAACCGTCCCCTCAAGGGGTTGCAGAAACGGTTACTGCTGTTGTTCCAATTTCCTGGAGAGTTTATCAATGCGCTCATTGATCTTTGTGATATCCGACCGGCTGGGAATATCGGCCTTTTTCAGGAACTTCTCCACAGCATCTTCGACTCTTTTATCAAGCTTTAACCTGGCATCATCGTATTTGGCAAAAAGATCATCAAGGAACTTCTGCCCTTCAGACTGGTTCATTCTGTTTTTTTCAGCCATTTCCCGGGCAAGATCCCTGATCTCTTCCCTTGATTTCAATGCAAGCCCGACACCGGTTAAAAGCCCTTTTTTCATATAATCAAACATAATACCTCTCTTCAAAAAAACGTTAAAAGGAAGTTACCAGGAGAAAGGAAAAAGAGGCTGGAGCAAATGGCACCTGAATTGCCGGCAGGGCATGACCCGCCCCGGCAAAGCGGTCACTCAGGACTGCAGCGCCTGATTCCTGTTTATCAAACATAACACCCTATGAAACGATGTTCAAGTGATTATCAAATCTGACACAACGATGATCCAGTTTTTAGAATAGCCCCGCCCCCAACGGGTGCCCTGTCAGGAACGAGAACGTCGGAGAGAGAGGGAGGGCGGAAGAGGGGGGTGGGCGGGTACGCAAATTTCGAGGAAAATGCCGACGGTGGGAAAAGGAGAGGCGATACCCCTTTGTTCCACTGCCGGGACAGTGGAACAAAAGAACCGAAACATCAAGAGAAGAAAAGCTATTTTGAGCCGAAGGAGGCCTCGGGCATCTCCCCCACCGTGTTGTCCCCCTGGACAATGGCATCCATCTTTCCCAGGGCAGAAGGAAGCATGGTGTTGATAAAAAACCGGGCCGAACCCAGCTGGCCGGCGTAATAGGCAACATCCTTGTTTTTGGCCGCCTTGGCCTCAACGGCTTGTGGGTCCAGGCTCCCGGCCTTCTTGGCAAGCTTGGGTGCTGCCACAGAGGCCCGCCACAGCAGCATCCACGCCATGGTAAGGTCCCCG
>DATFJZ010000410.1:0-4598 GCA_035268945.1 Desulfobacteraceae bacterium
TCAAGAACTGCGGCCATTGGTCCTCAAACAGCTTGATTTTCTTAACGCCTGGCAGGGCAAAAAGTCTTATCTCCTTTGGTTCTCAATGTTCCTGACAGGGCAAGCTCTGGGGGCTCTTAATCGGCTATTTCATATAAAAAACGGCATGGACAGGTACACTGCTTCACCCGCCGGCCGCACCGGAAACAATAGCACTAACAGTTTTAAATTTCCAGAGGTTTTTATATATGAAAGCCGTCAGCCGTCAGCCGTCAGCCGTCAGCTGTAAGAATTCTGATTACTGATTACTGATGACTCTCAAATTAGATGGCTTTCATGTTTAGTGGTGGGCAGAACGAGGTGTAAAGATGTCCGCCCGTGGCAATTTATATGGACATGTCCTGTTTTTTATGCCACGGTGGGGGTAAATCATTGCCCCGAACGGGCCTGGTCATCACTTCGGCCAAAATCATTGGTTGCGGCTCCTCCGTGGTAAGATCAAGCCTCCGGGAATCAATCAATCGAGCAGAGAGGAGGAAAATATGAGCGAAGACAAGACCCTGGGTGTATTGAAAAAAGCCATTATATTAGAACAGCGGGGCCATGCGTTTTACCGGAATGTGGCTGATCAGGCCGAAAACAGTGAAGTGAAAGCGTTTTTTGCATCCATGGCCGACGAGGAGATTCACCATCTCAATGTGCTGTCGGCCCAGTTCAAGGCGTATAACCGGAAGGGGACGTTTGATCCGGAAACCTTTCAGGAAGAGGACAGCAGCCAGCTTTCCCGGGCGATTTTAACCCCTGGGGTGCTAAAGAAGATCTCGGCAGCCGGGTATGAATCCTCGGCCATAACGGCAGCCATTGCCATGGAGCAGAACGCTGTCAGGGTCTATGGTGAACAGGCCGAAAAGACCGATGACCATGAAGAAAAACGGGTCTATCAATGGCTCTCTTCCTGGGAGGGGGAGCATTTGAACATGCTCCTGGAAGTGGACAGGGCCCTTATGGAGCAGGTGTGGTCTGACAACAGCTTCTGGCCCTTTTAACATGGACTCTTTGCCGATAATACCGGACTACCCCGATTGGGCAGCGCCTGCCATGGCCATGAGAAAGGTCGTTCATCCCATGTTTCAGGCGCTCTCTTCGGGGATTTCTGAATTCACCTTTGCCAGTATCTACCTGTTTCAAACGGCGCACAAGTACCGTTTCTCAAAAATGCGGGACAACACCCCCGTGATCCTGGGCGAGGATGGCGGGCAGCGATTTTTCATGTGCCCCTTTGGTCTGCCGGAACGGTCACTGCTTGAAGCCCTGTTTGACGATTACCTTACCTTGAAATGCGCCACTGAAGAGCAGGCGGATCGATTGAGCCAACAGGGGTACGCCGTTGTCGAGGACAGGAACAATTTTGACTATCTATACACCCGGGAAGGGCTTGCCGAGCTTCCCGGCAGCAAGTACCACAAAAAGAGAAACCTGATCCGGGCCTTTGTCAACAACCACGCCTATGAAGGGCGACCCCTTCTGGATGAGTACCTTCCCCACGCCCTGGAAGTCCTTGAGCAGTGGCAAAAGAACCGCGACAGCGAGGGCGATTATTATCCTGCCCGGGAGGCGCTGCTGAACTGCCATGCCCTGCAGCTGTGCGGAGGTATCTACTATGTGGACGACAGCCCTGTGGCGTATACCCTCGGTGAAGAGCTGGCCCGGGGAACGAGTTTTGCTATCCACTTTGAAAAGGCCCTGGACGGGTACAAGGGGATTTACCAGTTTGTCAACCAGGCCTTTGCCGCCATTATCACCGATCACTACCAGACCGTCAACCGGGAGCAGGATCTTGGAAACCCGGGGCTGCGCCAGGCAAAGATGAGCTACAGGCCCGTGGATTTTGTTAAAAAATTCCTTGTCTCATTGCCGTGAAAGCCGGAGTGACCGGTCCGGGATCATCAGTCGAATGTTGAAATGGTTTTGAGCACCTCTTTTACCCGGCTGCCTTAAAAAGGTCTGCCAGGGCGGCATCCAGCTCCTTGAACAAAAACCGGTATCCGGCATTCTGCAGCCGTTCGGGAACCACCCGCTGGCTCTGCAGGAGGGAGCTGCCAAGTTCCCCCATTACCGTCTTTACCATGAACGAAGGGGCCGGCATCACGGCCGGGCGGTTGAGGCTTCGGCCAAGAGCCCTGGCAAAGGTTTTCTGCCGGACCGGTTCCGGTGCGGTAAAGTTGAACACCCCCTCAGCGTCCCTGGTTTCAGCCAGAAAGGTGACCCCCCCTTCAATGTCCTGGATATGGATCCACGGAAACCACTGCATGCCGCTGCCCAGGGGCCCCCCCACGAAAAAACGGAAGGCTGGTGCCATGACGGAGAGGGCGCCGCCCTCTTTTCCAAGGATCACTCCAAACCGCATGATGGCAACAATGGTTCCCTTGTCTGCTGCTTTTTCCGCTTCGTTTTCCCACGCCCTGGAAAGCCGTGCCAGAAAATCGCTGCCAGACAGGCCGGCTTCCGTCAGGATCTCATCACCGCCGTCTCCGTAAAAGCCTGCGGCAGAAGTGGATAAAAGCTTCTGGGTGTTGCCCGGTTCCATGGCGGTGACAATGTTTTTTGTGGTCTCTATCCGCGAGTCGTAAATGGCCTGCTTGTACTTTCGGGTCCATTTTTTGAAAATCGTTCGGCCGGCAAGGTTGACAATGATATCGGCCTCTGGCACCCGGTCTTGCCACTCTCCCTCCCGGGTGGTGTCGGCCTGGATCCATTCAAAGGCCTTGTACTGGTGGGAAAAGGGATGACGGGGGGAGGTGCCAAGCCCGATGACCCGGCACCCTTTTTCCAGGAAGTTGCGGGAAAGCCGTCTGCCGACAAAACCGGACGCGCCGGTGATCATGATGGTTTTCATATTTTCTCCTTTTTGGGGTGTGGCGGGCTGTTCACACCTGCCATGGCCGTTTCTGCCTGAAAATTCCTGTTTGACGCGTTCTTCTCGATCTGGCAGATGAGATCGTGGAAGATAAAGTGGTGAAAGGGGAGAAACAGGTACCAATAGGGCTTGCCCCACATGCCCCTGGGATCGAAATAGCCGGTGACGGAAAGCTGGTGAACCGTGTGCCTTGGACGGATGGTGAATTCCAGCCAGGCAAGTCCCGGCAGTTTCATCTCGGCCCGGAGAAGGAGTTTTTCATCCTTTTCCAGCTGTTCCACCCGCCAGAAATCGATGACATCGTTGACCCGGAGGGCGGCCAGGCTCTTTCTTCCCCTGGCAATCCCCACACCCAGCATGAGCCGGTCTGCCATGCCCCTGAGCCGCCACAGGTGGTGGGTGGTGAACCATCCTCTTTTTCCGCCGATGGTGCAGACCGAGCGAAACAGTTCTCTGGGGTCTTTTTCCGAGGTGATGGCAGCGCTGGCCCTGTAAAGGGGAGGCCTTGGAAGCTGGTGGAGCCTTACGGCAAAGGCGTGGTCCCTGGGGTAGGCGTCGGACCATCGGGTGGTTACCGTTTCAAGTTCCTCCCGGGCCAGAGCCCTGGCAAGGGTCTCTTCATAGGAAACAAGATCCATGGGGATGAGCGTGCCGATGGTGTGGTTTCGGCACACCACCTCGTTGACGATCCCCTCCAGCAGACACCTGGTGATGGGGGCCGGCACCGGTGTTATCAGGCTGGTGAGGTAGGCATTGACGGTGACACTGGTAAAGGGGGAAGAGATGAACCGCTGTTTGACTCCCATGACCGCTGCCATGGTTTCCATCATCTGCCGGTAGGTAAGGGTTTCAGGGCCTCCGATATCAAAGGAGTCGCCGGCGGTCCGGGGAAGTTCCAGGACCCCCACCAGGTATTTGATCACATCCCTGATGCCAATGGGCTGGCACCGGGTACTGGTCCAGGAGGGCATGGGAATGAACGGCGCCTGGTGAACCAGGGCCTTGATGATCTCAAAGGCGGCACTGCCCGATCCGACAATGACGGCGGCCCTGAGCACTGTCACAGGCACGCTGCCCTTTCTCAGTTCCACCGCCACCTGATGTCGGCTTCTCAGGTGCCGGGAGAGGGAGTCCTTGACATCCCCCAGTCCCCCGAGGTAGATGATCCGGTCCAGGTGGCAGATCTCTGCGGCTCTTCTGAAATTCGCCGCAGCAATGGTCTCGGCCGCTTCAACATCCCTTGGGCCCAAAAGCAGGGAGTGGATCAGGTAATAGGCAACCGAGACTCCTTCCAGGGCCTCCACCAGGCAGGGAGGGCTCAACGCATCCCCCAGGACGATTTCGGCGCCGGGCCAGCGCTGGGCATGTTCAGAAGAGGGCATGCGCACCATGATCCTCACCGTGTACCCCCGGGCCATGAGCTCGGACACCAGCCTGCCGCCGATGTAGCCGGTGGCTCCGGTTACCAGGACCCGTCCGGTCCGGGTCCGGGCCCGGGTTGGAAGGTCGTGGCAGAAGAGGGAAGCTGTTTTTGCGCGATAGTTTGCATTCATTGTTTAGACCTGTCTCTCAACGTGTTTGGCTATTCTTCTATCCACTTTTCTGCCGAATCGGTGGGTCTTTTACCCGGCCTTGTTTCTCCATATCGTTTCCATGGATATTCTTCAATCTTTTTTCCATTTTACCCTCTCCTCCCAGGGGG
>DATFJZ010000411.1:0-2897 GCA_035268945.1 Desulfobacteraceae bacterium
TTCATGAAGGCGTATGCCGTGGAGGAAGGAAAATCCATTGGACAGGTCCATAAAAAGGCCGCGGCCCATATCCGCGAGATTGCCGCCAACTACAACCTCACCATTATATACGCCATGAAGAAGATTCTGATCTGGGTGTTTAACAACATCTTTGAAGGCCTTGTGGTGGATGAGGACGGCCTGGACAGGATCAAGGAAGAGTCAAAAAAGGCTCCTTTGGTACTCGTTCCCTGCCACAAGAGCCATCTCGACTACCTGCTGCTCTCCTTTGTCATGTTCAACAACAACATGCCCTGCCCCCACATTGCCGCAGGCAAGAACCTCTCTTTCTGGCCCCTTGGCCCCATTTTCAGGGGGGGAGGCGCTTTCTTTCTGAGAAGAACCTTCAAAGGTGCGGTTCTCTACTCGCGAATCTTTGCCGCGTACATTGAAAAGCTACTTGCCGAGGGGTTTAACCTGGAGTTCTTTATCGAGGGAGGAAGGAGCCGGACCGGCAAACTGCTCTCCCCGAAGCTGGGGTTTCTCTCCATCATCATCAGGGCCTACCGCCAAAAGGCCTGTGAGGACCTGCTTTTTGTACCGGTGTATGTCGGTTATGACAGGGTTCTGGAAGAGGATGCCTATCTCCACGAGATCGAAGGCGGAAAAAAAGCACCTGAAAACATTTCCGGACTGATCAAGGCCAGAAAGGTTCTGAAAAAGAAGTACGGAAAGGTTTACATCAAATTCGGAGACACCATCTCCCTTGAAGAGTATATCAGGGAGAAGGAGATGGATCCCTCGGCCATGGATGATGCCTACCACAAGGAGCTGTGCAGCAGCATGGGATACAAACTGGTCAACGCCATCAACCACATCTCCATTGTCACCCCCCACGGTATCCTTGCCAGTGCAGTGCTAAACAGCCCGGGCAACCGATTTACAAAAAAGGAACTCATGGCCAAGGTGGACTCGTACATGAACATGCTGACCTTTTTCAATGCCGAACTTGCCGACACCCTCACCATCGATTCGGAACTGGCATTCAACAGCGTGCTTGAGAATTTCATCTCCAGAAAATTCATTGAATTTGCCGATGAAGACGAGGAGGAAATCACCGATACCACCCGGTTTATCCTGAAAGACAACAAAAGACCGGTGCTTGACTATTACAAAAACAACGCCATCTCCTATTTTGTTCAGGCGGCCTACACGGCCATTGCCATCCTCGAGACGGACACCTTCCAGTTTTCATCCCAGAGCCTCTTTGCCACCTACCATTTTCTTGAGAACCTCTTTATCGATGAGTTTTCGTTTAACGAAGAGGTCAGCCAGGAGCACCACATCCGGCAATGCCTCAAGGCCTTTATGGAAGACGGCATCCTTGTGCCGGCCGACGCCCTGGAGGACCGATACAACATCACCTCCGAGGGGCTGCGGAAGCTGAAGTGCTTTTCAGGTCTTTTAAACCCGTTCCTGGAATCCTACAAGACAGCCCTGGCCTATTTTGAAAAAACCCCCGAGGACAAGCACGCCTCCAGGGACCGGGTCAAGAAAATCCAGAACCTTGGAGCCAAGATGTACAAGCGCCAGGAGATCCTCTTGAAAGAGTCCCTGTCCAAGATCAACTACATCAATGCGTGCAATTTTTTCACCGCCAACGGGGTTAAGGGAAGTGAAGACAGGGAAGCCATTGCGGGGTACAAGGCGATCATTGAAAACCTCTTAACCTTTTCTGCCCATTGACGATGAAAGCCTTTATTTTAGCTGCCGGACTGGGGAAGAGGCTGTTGCCCTTTACCGAGGTGACACCGAAACCGCTGTTCACCCTGAACAACACCCCCATGCTCGAGATCACCATCAACCGGCTGATAGATGCCGGGGTCACTGAGATCCTTGTCAACACCCACCACCTTCACCGGGAGATTGACCTCTTTCTTGACACCATGGATTTCCCCGTTCCCGTCACAGCGGTTCATGAACCCAGACGACTGGAAACCGGAGGGGCCATCCGGAATGTGGAATCCGTCATGAAAGACGGGCCTTTTTTTGTCGTCAACAGTGACGTGGTCTCTGACATCGATTTAAGGGCCGTGTGGGAGTTCCATCAACGGGGAACATGGACGGCAACCCTTGTGATGCACGATTTCCCCCGGTTCAACAAGGTTGAGGTCAACAACAGGGGGTTTGTGCAGGGCTTCCACGATGCTGACAGCGGTTCTACTGTGAACGCCGACCGGCTCCTGGCCTTCACCGGAATCCAGGTGCTCTCCCCTGAGATTTACACGTTGATGCCTGGTGCAAAACGATTCTCGAGCATCGATCTCTACAAAAGGCTTCTGCTCCGGGGCAACCGAATAAAGGCCTACCTGGCGAAAAACCACTACTGGTGCGACATCGGCACCCCTGATACCTACATGAACGCAGCGGTGCTTTCCGCTGCCGCCAGGGGATTTGATACCAGCCGTACAAGAGACATTGCCATTGAACGACTTGCCGGGGACGGCTCTGACCGCTCCTGGTTCCGGGCACGGCACAAAAGCCGCTCCCTGGTCATTGTCCACCACGGCATCCAGCCCCCCCTCCCCGGGAAGAACAGCGAGGCAGGGGCCCTTGTCAAGATCGGCACCCATCTTTTCAACAAAGGGGTTCCGGTTCCTGCCGTTAAACATGCGGACCGGTTTTCCGGCACCGTTGCCATGGCGGATCTGGGCGACACCCATCTTCAGAGGGTCATTGAACAGGAGCCCTTTCGTTCCAGCATTGTCAAGTGGTATAAAAAAGCGTGTGACCTGGCCGTGGATTTTTCCATCAAAGGCATGGATGATTTCCATATCAGCTGGACCTGGCAAACCGAGGAGTATACCAGGGAGCTCATCCTTGAAAACGAGTGCCGCTACTTTACCGATGCCTTTCTC
>DATFJZ010000412.1:0-4251 GCA_035268945.1 Desulfobacteraceae bacterium
GCCCTTTTTGACGCCGGTCTCGACGCTGTCCGGGTGAGCATGAACTCGGTGAGAAAAGAGTGCTACACGGCCTATTTCCGACCGAAAATCTATAAATTCGAGGATGTGATCCAGAGCATCGAGACGGCGGGAAAAAAGGGAAAATTTGTCTCAATCAACTACCTGAACGTACCGGGGGTCACCGATTCAGAGGCGGAATTTGAGGCATTAACAGCGTTTCTGGAGCGATACCCCGTGGGAATGATCCAGTGGCGGAACCTCAATTTCGATCCCCTGGCCTACTTCCGGCTCATGGAGCAGTTGGGTGACCCCGGCGAGCCCCTTGGCATGGCTCGTATCATCAAAGCACTTGAAAAAAAATTCCCCCGGCTGATCCACGGCTATTTCAACCCGCCAAAGGAGCGTTACTCTTGCCCAGGATAGTGTGCCACACCCCGTCGTTGCAGGCGGTCTCAACAATGGTGACCTCCATTGCCCCGAGCCGCACCAGCACCTTTGCCGCCTCGCTCTTTAAAAGGCCCGAGAGGATAAACCATTTTTTCTGCAGAAACGCCTCCGTCTCGATGAGGGTTTTCATCACATCGTAGTGGATGTTGGCCACCACAAGGTCCGCGGGCAGGGCTATAAATTCCTCTGCCCTTGCCTGGACAGCCACGATGTGCTCGTCATGGCCATTGAGCCGGATATTGTGCAGGGCGGTTTTTGCCGCCAGGAGGTTGAAGTCCAGGGCCAGAACTTTCCGGCATCCAAGGGCTGCGGCCCCCAGGGCCAGCAGACCCGTTCCCGTGCCAAGGTCCAGCACCGAGTCGATGGTTTCCCTGTCGAACAGATCCTCCATGTACCCCAGGCAGTCCTCGGTGGTTTGGTGCCTGCCCGTGCCGAACACCACACCGGGGTCCAGGAGGAGATGTTTTGTCTCCGGCCGGTTGACAAAGGGGATCTTCCACGGGGGGGAGACGCAGAAACGGCCGGTGGTGTACGAATCGATGTTATCCCCGTGCCACTGTTCGCAGGTCATTTCATACTGGTCGATAAAAACCGGGCCGTTGTCCGGGGCGGTAATCTCTGCCACGGCATCATCGGCAGGGGCGGAAAAAAAGAGAAAGGAAAACCCCTCCTCCTCCCAGTTTCCGATGAACTCCGCCTGTTTTTCCAGGGAGGCTTGGGGCACCCTGCCTTGAAGATAGTAGATAAACAGGTGCTCATAGGGATTGGATACAAACAGCTTCTCGTCCATCAAGATTCCTCGTTTTTTTTGGCCTGGCTTTTTTCAGTAGCCGGGAGAAAGACTGAAAAAAGCGACCCCTGGTTAACCGTGCTTTCAACCGTGATGAAACCGCTGTGGTTGCGGATGATTCCCCATGCGGAGGCCAGCCCCATGCCGGTGCCGTGGCCCATCTGTTTGGTGGTGAAAAACGGATCAAATATCTGTTCGAGCATCTTGTCATCCATGCCCTTTCCCGAATCCTCAACGGAGAATTTCACATACCGGCCGGGGGGCAGGCCATGGGGAGCAACATCCGGTGTTTCAAGTGTCAGGTTTTTGGTTGTCACGGTCAGAGTTCCCTTTCCCGGCATGGCATCCGAGGCGTTGAGCAGTAGGTTGAGCACCACCTGCCCGATCTGACCCTGGTCCGCCTCCACCGGGAGAATTCCCTTGTCATAGGATCGCTGGATCTCCAGCTCCTTTCTTGTGGTGAGGAACATCGTAAGATGGCTGTCAACGATGTCGTTGATATTCAGCGGCACCGGGTTGTACTTGCCCGCCCTGGCAAACCCGAGAAGCTGGCGTATCACTTCTGCGCCCTGGTTGACGATGTCAGCTATCTTGTCGGCCTTGAGGCTTGCCGGGCTGTCAGGCTCTGTTTTCCGCTTGATGAGGGAGGCATTACCCTGGATGGCCATGAAGAGGTTGTTGAAATCATGGGCAATGCCGCCGGCAAGGATTCCCACGGTTTCAAGCCGCTGGGAATTGACGGCACGGTTCTCTATCTCTGCGCGCTCTTCTATTTTCCTTGTCAGCTCTTCGTTGGCCGATTTGAGTTCAGCAGTCCTTTCGTGAACCATCTGTTCGAGGTTGTTGCGGTGCTTCTCCAGCTGGTCCCAGTTGGTTTTAAACAATTCCCCGAGTTTTTCAAAGGCCAGGATGAGGTTTGTCACCTCGTAACTGGCCGAAGGGACATGGTCCATGGCCAGGTGTTCCAGCTCTTCTCGCATTTCTGTGCCGCCGGTTGTGCCCTGGAGCATGGCAAGCCTGGCTGTCAGCTGTTCCAGGGGAGCCATGCTTTTTCGAACCACGAACAAGATCAGCAGCATCACAACACCGAGGAGCAGGATGCCGGAAACGACCAGGCTCTTTTGAAACGAGGCGACATCCGCTTCCATGGCCTTCGTGGAAAAGCCGGTCCTCAGACTCCCCACCTGCCGGTCCATGTAGTAGATATCCCAGAAGGTGTCAAACACCTTCTCGCCTTTTTCAGCACGCATAGATCCGTTGTACCGGATATTCTGCCCAATTCGGATCGTGTAGGCTTTAAAGTGGACCAGGTCTTCATCCCTTCCGCCGGTGCGGAGGAAATTTTCAAAGACAGGGTCAGGCAGATCGGCTTTTGACGGCACTCTCTGGAAGAGATCCTTCCCCACAGCCCGCTCATCATCGGCCACCACAATCTTTCCCCGGGAATCGGTGACGAAAAAATAGAGCATCCGGGGGTCGTTTTTCATTTCACTTTTAAGGGTGATCATTATGTGCCGGAAATTGGCGCTGAACATCAGCTGGCCAAGGCGCCTGGTCATGGAGCCGGTTTTTAAATAGAACTCGTGCAGGGTGTTTTTTTCCAGGGCGGCCTTGTGCCTGACAGCGATCACCGAAAAAAGAATCACCAGGACCGCACCGACAACCAGCACCACAGAGACGAACAGCTGGGCCTGGAGTTTAAGTTTGGATCGCATGGGAGACCATCACCTTATGGTTATCCTTTCCAGGAAAAAAAGGGCCCCGTTTTCAGGTACCCGGCCGGCAAGCCCTGGGTGGTCTTCCGTTGGAAAAACAACGGAAAAGGGACCGCCATGCACTGGATGCAGGGGCTTTTGGTCCATTCCAACCACAATGAAGACCGGGAAATTCGTCACCGTTTCAGCAGACAAAGTGATGGTTTTTCCGGCAAAGGGAATCAAAGAGACGCTGGAGTGGATCGTTTCCCCGGCCATGGAGACGATTTTCCCAAGAGGGACGGCCTTGACAGTCCCCATGGCGCCCGGGTAGTCGTCCCGGTTCCCAGACGGTAATGAAAAGAGATGCCTGTCAAGGGTTCGGGCATGTTTTGCAAGGCTGTCAAAAGAGAGGGGGCGTTCTTTTGTGCCGGCCTTGACCGTCAGCACGGGGTTTTTGATTCTGCCGGCAAAAAAGGTGTTTACGTACCAGGTGTAGTTGCTCCCATGGACATTGTCATCGGAATGGAAGATGATTTTCAAAGGTCCGCCTTCCAGGGGAGAGATCGTTTCTCCGTTGATCAGCCAGGCCAGGATCACCTGTTCCTGTTCTATCTGCTCAGGGGAGATGAATCCAATGTACTGGTCACTGCCAAGGGTGGTCACCCCCTTTTCCCGGGGTACATGGGCCAGGTCCAGGAGTTCTTTGATGGCAATGCCCTGGTACGCTGCCCTCCCCAGGCTTTGAAAATTGGGGTCCGTTGTTGTGATGGTTTGGCCCCGGGTTTTCATGGTCCCAAGATCCACCGGGGATTGTTTCATTCCCTTGCCAAGGGAAGAGACAATGGTAACGCCGCTTTTGGAAACAACCGACCCGGGGAGGGCCAGTGGAAGCAGGACAAGGACCAGAACAAGTATATTTTTTTTCATGGCGCTTTTATTCATTTGCAATCTCCTGAAAATTGCATTAAAAAGTTTGGAACAAACGCAAACCCCATGGTCTGAATTTAAACAAAACCAAATAATACTCATAATACAAATGAAAAATCAAGGCAAGAGTTTGAAACGTCAGTGATGTCAATTGTCCATAATGAACACAGCCGGGTTAAAACGACTTTCATATAACGGCCATGCCCTGCGGGCACAACAAAGAATGAAATAGAAGAGAGCCGCCCCCAAAGCTTGCCCTGTCAGGAACGAGAACGTCGGAGGACTTTTTGCCCTGCCAGGCTAAAAATCAAGAACTGCGGCCATTGGTCCTCAAACAGCTTGATTTTCTTAACGCCTGGCAGGGCAAAAAGTCTTATCTCCTTTGGTTCT
>DATFJZ010000413.1:0-2129 GCA_035268945.1 Desulfobacteraceae bacterium
GATAAAGGCCCTCATCGGGGATGACCTGAATCTATTCCTTATCGGTTTCTGCCAGTTTTTTCAGGGCCTGGTATTTATCATTGATCTCTTCTTCTATCTTAGCCCTCAACCGTTTGGATTCCTCGGGAAAACTCTTCTCCAGGGCGGCAAACCTCACCTCTCCGCCGAGGAACTCCTGGATATTGCCATCGGGCTCTTTGGAATCAAGAATAAAGGGATTTTTCCCCTCTTTTTTCAGCTCGGGGTTGAACCGGTACAGAGGCCAGTAACCGGTTTCAACGGCCATCTTGGACTCAAACTGACTCTTGCCCATGCCCTTTCGAATCCCCTGGTTGATACAGGGAGCATAGGCAATAACAATCGAGGGTCCGGGATATTTTTCCGCCTCGACAAAGGCCTTGAGGGTCTGCTGCTGGCTGGCGCCCATGGAAATGGAGGCCACATAGACATACCCATAGGTCATGGCCATCCCGCCGAGATCTTTCTTGGCCACCTTCTTTCCAGACGCCGCATATTTGGCAATGGCCCCTGTGGGGGTTGCCTTGGAGGACTGTCCACCGGTGTTGGAGTAGACCTCGGTATCCATGACAAAGATATTGATGTCCTCCCCCGAGGCCAGCACATGGTCGATGCCGCCGTACCCGATGTCATAGGCCCAGCCGTCACCGCCAAACACCCAGTTGGATTTCTTTACAAAGAGATCCTTCTCCTGGTAAATCTTCGCAAGGAGTTCATTGCCAGGGTTTTCGCTGAGAAGCGCCTTGAGTTTATCCCCAAAGGTTTTTGACTGCTCCGCGTCGTTCATGCCCGAGAGCCAGCCGTTCATGGCCTCCTTGACATCCGCCGGCACATCGGTGTCAAGGGCTTTTTTCATATCATCGGCAAGGACGGCCCTTCTATTGTTCAGTGCCAGCATCATCCCGTAGCCGTATTCGGCAGCATCCTCGAACAGGGAGCTTCCCCAGGAGGGTCCGTGACCGTCACTGTTGGTACAATACGGTGTGGTGGGCGCCGATCCCCCCCATATGGACGAACATCCCGTTGCATTGGCCACGGTCATCCGTTCGCCGAACAGCTGGGTCAACACCTTGACATAGGGCGTTTCTCCGCATCCGGCACAGGCGCCGGAGAACTCGAGAAGGGGTTTGTACAGCTGGCTGCCCTTGACGGTTTCCCGTTTTGCCAGCCCCTCCTTAAAGGGGATGGTGAGGGAGAATCTGTGGTTTTCAACCTCTTTTTCCAGCTGGCTTGCCTGGGGTTTCATCACAAGGGCCGGTGTTTTGGCAGGGCAGATATCGGCACAACTGCCGCATCCCTGGCAGTCAAGGGGGTTGACCTGAATCTTGAAGTTCAGCTCCTTGAACGCCTTGCCCTTGCCTGGAACGGTTTCAAACGAGGCAGGGGCCCCCTCCAGCTCTTCATTGGTGGCAAACACCGGGATGATGGCGGCATGGGGGCAGACATAGGAACACTGGTTGCACTGGATGCACTCCTCGCTGTTCCATTCGGGCACATTGATGGCAACTCCCCGTTTTTCGTACCGAGTGGTGCCGTTGGGGAAAACTCCGTCCGGTGTAAAGGCGCTGACGGGCAGGTCATCCCCTTTCTGGGAGAGGATGGGCCGGATCACCTTGTCGACAAAGGGAGTGGATGTTTCGTATTCTTTCAGCCCGCCGGCGGCATCGCCCCAGGAAGCCGGCACATCAACGTTCACCAGGTTATCAAGGGTTTTGTCCACGGCATCGATGTTCATCCGGACAATTTTTTCGCCCTTTTTACCGAATTTCTTGTCGATATCCTCTTTGAGCAGCCGGATGGCCTCTTCAAAGTCAAGAACATTGGCAAGCCTGAAAAAACAGGTCTGCATGATCATGTTGATCCGGCCGCCCAGCCCAACTGCTTCGGCGATCTTGACGGCATCAATGGTATAGAAATTGATTTTCTTATCGAAAACAGTTTTTCTCACTCCTCCCGGTATATTTTTTTCCATCTCATCAACAGACCAGGGACAGTTCAAAAGAAAGGTGCCTCCCTCTTTAATGCCGGCCAGCACATCGTAGAGCTCCACATAGTTGGACTTGTGACAGGCGACAAAATCAGGGCTGTCTATCATGTAGGTGGATTTGATG
>DATFJZ010000414.1:0-5821 GCA_035268945.1 Desulfobacteraceae bacterium
CAGGAACTGCGGTCAAGTGTGTCCTCAAACAGCCTGATTTTCTTAACGCCTGGCAGGGAAAAAATCCTTATCTCCTTTGGTTCTCAAGTTCCAGCCGGGGCAAATCCACTGGGGGCTCTGACTCGGTTGTTTCATATAAACGGCCATGAGCAGCGTGCTCACAACAAAGGTGGGGTCGTAGACGCGAAGCCAACTCGACAGCGTTAAAACGAGCTTCATATAAACGAGAACGCTTCGCTGCCAATGCCGTTCTCGTCAAGATAGCGGCCCAGGGCACCGGTGCCGAAAAGATCAAACCGGGCTTCAGGAAAATAGAGATGGGCGGCGTAGTCGGGGAAGCCAGAGAGGTCCTTTCCTTTGCCTTTTCTCTTCTCCCGGTTCCAGAGGATCTGCTTGATGAAGATCTTTTTGGCTTCCAGGTCGGCAATGATCCGCCGTGTCTCTGTTACGGCAAGAGGGTTGTTGTTTAACACGACAAAGAGATCTGTTGTGTCACTGTTTTGAAAGCTCTTTTCCAGGCTGAGGTACTGCTCGTTCATCCGGTCTATCCTGCCAAGGATTTTGTCCTTTGTATAGTCTTTCCCGGCCAGTTTTATCCTGGACACAATCTTTTTTTTCTCGTTGATCTTTTCGCGCAGGGTTTTCAAATGGTTTATCCACTGCCTGGAGAGAAACGGCAGGTTGAAGAACTTCAGGGACAATGCCGTCGGGGGCATATCAAAGATCAGGCAGTCAACATCGCTGTTTTTTTCGATGATCGACTGAAACGCCATGACAAGGGCGTACTCTTCCAGGCCCGGGGAATGTTTCAGAATATCAAAATAGCCGTCCAGGTTGAATGCCGATAAATAGGCGTAGGATCTTTTCAATGCATCCCTGGTGGTGTTCAGGTATGACCGGATGATGGTCTCCTGGTCAACCTCCCTGGCAAAGAGGTTTTCATGGACCTTGATCGCTCGGTTGGAGAGTTTTGCCTGGAAAATATCAGAGAGATTGTGGGCGGCATCCAGGGAAACCACCAGAACCTTTTTGTTTTCCCGGGCCAGGGAAACACCGGCCAGCGCCGACATGGTGGATTTTCCCGTTCCCCCCTTGCCCATGAAAAAAAGAATACGGGGCGTTTTCATGAAATATCAAACACGGAAAAAAGGTGGGAGAGGGGTTCGTTGGCCGTATCCATCTTGTCTGTCATCAGTATTATCTCCTTTTCCATCAGGGGAAGCAGGTCCAGTGAAATCTGCATGGGCGGTGACGGGATGCCCACAAAGGATCCCTGGACCAGCAGGGCAAAAATGTGCTCGAGCTCTTCCAGCTCCGGTTCGACGGCAGAAACGGCCTTCTCCCTTGCCACCTGGTCGGCGGTCTCCCAGAGGGAAATGAAAAAGCGCCACAGTCTGGACAGGGTCATTTTTATCATTATAATGCTCCATTGGGCCAAAACGCCGGTCCTGTTCCTTTATCGGCAGGGGGGTGTCCGCCGGGTCTGACCAGAAAAGGCCTTTCACCGGTCGGTGACACGGAAAATTTTCTGGTCAAAGCGGATCCGCTTTTCCGACGGATAGTAATAATAGACCGCGTAAAAGGCCATCAAAACAATGCCCGTGGAATAGAAGCGCTGAAAATCAAGGCCGTAGGCGGCCAGTGCAAACCACGGTGTTATTAGAACCATGGCGAGCAGTCGTTTCTCAAACGCAAGAAACCGGTCTGGGGCAACCCGTTTTTCGTTCCGCATACGGTGGGCAAACAGCGTTCGTGCCAGTACAGGGGCGGCAATGGCCGTGACGGCGGACAGGACAAACAGGAACGGCGGCAGGAATCCCGGCGATTTGAACAAACCGGCGGGCTCCATGTCAAGGGCTTTTGCTCCACCGGCCAGAATAAAACCCAGCACCGGAGGCAGTAAAAGAGTCAGGTATTGTTTTTTTAAAATTTTTACCATACGGCAACCGACTGGAATGATGAGTTGTTTTTAAGCCGGAGTCAAGGGCAGCCGTCCCTGCCGGTGGCCGAAGACTCCGGGATCAATGGGTTATCCAGGGCCGGACCTGCAGCAAGGCAGGACCGACCCGGAAACAAATCTGCCCGATCAAAGGCGGCCCGAAGGGTGGTGTTTCCCGTCCATCAGGATTCGTCCGCCAGCTCGTCACTGATGCTCATAAACTTCAGGATCCCTTCCACCACAATCCAGACGGCAATGACGAGGATAACGCCGTTGATGACCTGGAGCATGA
The DNA here is from genome assembly GCA_035268945.1 of Desulfobacteraceae bacterium. Taxonomy (GTDB): domain Bacteria; phylum Desulfobacterota; class Desulfobacteria; order Desulfobacterales; family Desulfobacteraceae; genus DATFJZ01. The sequence continues at coordinate 2,232 of DATFJZ010000414.1, forward strand.
GGTTGTGCTGGGTGCCGAACTTCGTCTGGTTGAGCAACAGGGCCCAGATGGTCATGAAGGCCATCAACACCGCTGGAATCCCTGAAACCACCCATTTGATGCCGCCCTTCCCCTTGAGGTAAACCGTGATGATGATAAGGGCCAGGGCCGCCAGGGTCTGGTTCACAGCGCCAAAAAGGGGCCAGAGTTTCAAGGCACCCTTTCCCCCGGCACCGGTGGCAAAGGCAAGAACCAGGGCGGTAAACACGGCAATAAAGGTGGCCACATACTTGCCGGTTAAAAAAGGCATGCGGACGTTGCCGAAGATCTCAGCCACGATGTATCGCTGGATCCGGGTGGCCGTGTCCAGGGTGGTGCCTGCAAAGGAGGCCACAAACACACCCATGACCACAATGGCGATCTTCATGGAGAGCCCGGTGGAGGCGATCATATTGGCAGCGCCGTTGACAAATGCGCCAATCTTTGACCCCAGCCCGGCCGCCGCCGTCCAGGATGAATAGTGGGTGGTCCAGGCGGAGACGCCGGTGAGCACCTCACCGGATTGGTTGGTATACCCCATGCCGATACCGGCGGCAACGGCGATGATCACCAGGGTGGCAAGGCTTCCCTCCATGAGCATGGAGCCGTACCCCACAAATAGGGAGTCGGTCTCCTGTCTCACCTGTTTTGATGAGGTTCCCGACGACACCAGGGAGTGAAAACCGGAGATCGCACCGCAGGCAATGGTGATAAATAGAAATGGCCACATGGGCGGCGCCTGTGCCGGTGTGGTCTGCACCGCAGGGGCCACGATTTCAAGATTCCCGCCAAAGGCCGATGCCAGAACGCCGAGGATCAGTAAAGTCATGGCGATGACCAGCTGATGGGAATTGATAAAATCCCTGGGCTGCAGCAGGGTGGTGACGGGAAGGGTGGAGGCGATAAAGGCGTAGATCAGCAGGATAATGGTCCAGACACCGGTGGCCGGGATACCGGCAATTGCCGGCATTTTCATGGGCATGTAGGCGCCAAGGGCAACGGTGACATACATGGCCACAACGGCAATGATCGACCAGGTCATGATGCTCTTGCCTTTGTTGTAAATCATATGGCCAAGGTAGACGGCAATGACCACCTCAAACCATACCGGCAGCACCGAGGTGGGATAGATGGCAAAGACCACGGCAATGACCAGACCGAAAATGGCGATGACGATCCACAGCTCGAGAAAGACAAGTAGGAAAAAGAGAAACCGGGTGCGGTTGTTCACATATTTCGCCGTATAGTCGGCTATGGATTTGCCCTGGTTGCGCATGGAGATGATCAGGGCTCCGAAATCATGAACCGCTCCCATGAAGATACTGCCCACAAAGATCCATATCATGGCCGGAACCCATCCCCAGATGACGGCCACGGCAGGTCCCACAATGGGACCGGTTCCGGCGATGGAGGTGAAATGGTGACCGAAAATCACCTCTTTCTTGGTGGGCACATAGTCAACCCCGTCCTCGAGTTCCGTTGAGGGGGTAACAGCCGTGCCGGAGAGTTTAAAAATCTTTTCCCCGATAAACCTGCCGTAAAGGTTATACATGATGATGTAGCCGGCAAAGGCAACCACCATAATCAATAATGCATCCATAGACAAAGCCTCCTTTTACCTTTTCATGATTGATATTTTCAGGCATTTTCCAAAGGCTCTGCCGGTCTGCAAAGTCTTGTCCTGTCTTTTTTTGCCCATGGGACCGATTGTAAAACAACGTGAAAGATACCTGTTCAGACCTTTCCACTACCAGAATTGTCATACACCTGTGATATTCATCCTGTCAAGTAAGGAGTGCAAATTTTATAAGCTGAACATAATTACTTGCCCTTTGGCTCATCTACCGCGTTGCACCAAAGGCCCAACAGGTTAGGGAACTTCCAAAAAAATTCAGCTGTCAAAGGGACCGTTTCAAGGAGGCATGATGCTTGTATTACAGCTGTTATCCGGCCTGGTCAAAACCGCTCGATGAGTTTGTCGATCAAAAAGGTGCTCTCCCGCATGGCCTGGCCGCTGAACGGTCCGAACCACTGGGCAATGTCCCTGAACCGGTCCATGAAAAGGGCTTTGTCGTTTTTTTCAAGCATGTCAAGGTGCTGGGACATGGAAGATACGAATTCTTTGAGCAGGCTGCGCCGTTCCGGTGTGGCAAAGATGATCTCTGCGTAGAGTCCGGGATCCTGGGCAAAGAGTCTCCCCACCATGCCAAGCTCCAGGCGGTAGATGGGGCTTGAAAATTCCAGGGTTCTCTGGAGATCCGTCTTTTTATGGAACAGAAACTGTCCGAAACTGAAGGTGGCAAAGTGGCGCAGGGCCTGGACCAGCGCCATGATCTCGTCATGTTCCCGGGGTGTGGATTCCACCACCACGGCCCCCCAGAGGCCAAGCTGGTCGGTAAGCCATGTGCAGGCCTCGTTATTTCTTGCCGGGGTTACCACAATGGTCTGTTTGTCAAGGGAGCCCGAAGAGGGGCCGAAGAGGGGATGGATGCCCAGCACAGGTCCCTTGTGTGCGGCAAGCATCTGCCTCACCGGCTCCTGTTTGATGCTTGTCAGGTCAGCCAGAACGGCCCGGGGGGGAAGGAACGGTGAAATCTGCTCAATGATGGCTCCGGTTTTTTCAATGGGAACAGAGACAAGGGCAAGGTCAATGTCCCGGCAGAGTTCAGGAGCCCGGTTCCAGTCGCTTTCTCCCAGGATCCTTACCTCATACTGTGATTTTCTGAAAAGTCTGGCAAAAAGGGATCCCATCTGGCCCTCCCCGCCGATGATGAGGATTTTTGCCCCGGGCCGGATGGTGCCGTGTTCCATTTGACGGGTCTGTTTGACTCTGGACTGGCGGAGGATGACCCGATAAAGATCCTCCATGAAATCCGGATCAAGGCCGGTCTGCTCTGACTTGCGCCTGAGCCTGGAGATCAGGTCTTCCTCCCGGGCCGGGTGGTAGACCTGAATATGAAAGGCTTTCTTAAGGGCAACCACCTTTTCCACCTGGGCCTGGCGCCGGACCAGCAACGAGAGAATATCCGCGTCTATCCGGTCGATTTCATCCCTGAAGGGTTTGATTTTTTCCTGAAAATCCTGACTGGGTTTTTCCATTTTCTCCATATGCCATTTATAGTTCAGGTCATATGATGATACCAATTGGCCCTTAATAATATTACCACAAGTATCAAGTCATGTGACCGGCACTATAATCAGTGATTTTGTGAACACCAAAATGGCTGGTGCAGATGCATTATGTCCCTGTCCGTCGTCGCTGACGGCAACCGGGAAAACTCCTGGCCGCCCTCTTCCTCTGAGCTGTTGAGCAACAATATGCCGACAATAGGACAGGCCCCTGCTTTTTGTCAACCAAAACTTGATAATCGAGTGAAAAGTTTTCAAGTGATCAGATCGCTGCCCATTAGTTCGTCGCAGAGGTATAAGTTACTCAACTTTCGGTGTTGGGTGATTCTGACACTCGATGACCCAGTTTTTTCTGAGGTAACCGATTAAGAGCCCTCAACGGTTGGTTCGGCCAGGAACATTGAGAACCAAAGGAGATAAGGCTTTTTGCCCTGCCATGCGTT
>DATFJZ010000415.1:0-2367 GCA_035268945.1 Desulfobacteraceae bacterium
TGCATCCGGTGTGGATACTGCTATGAACACTGCCCCCTTGCCAAGCACACCCGGTGGGAATCGGACACCCCAAGGGCCAAGATGAGCATGCTCTTTGGCATGCTCTCCGGTGAGCTGGCCCCCTCCTCGTACATTGCAGAAAAGCTCTTCTCCTGTTTTTACTGCCAGCGTTGTACGGCGGCATGCTCCAGCGGCGTGCCCATCACCGACGTGTTCACCGATGCCAGGGCCGATTTTGCCGGCACGGAGTTTGAAATGCCCGGAACCACATCGGTGACGGGTAAGGAGTGCGCTGCCTGCCTTGCCTGCGTCAGGGTCTGCCCCCACGAGGCAAGGTCCTTCCAGGACGGGGTGATCGTCACAGACCGGGTAAAATGCCAGAGCTGCGGCATCTGCGTGGATACCTGCCCGAGGCAGGCCATTACCATTGAAACGGCCTACGGCACCGACCGGGGCTTTCTCGACGGGGAAGTGGCGGCGTTTCTCGAAAAAGAAAACGGCAAGGCCATTGTTTTCGGGTGTAACTGGTCCTTTTACCCGGATCTCCAGACCGCAGTGGCTCCCCCGTCAAACGACGATGAGCCGGAGTACAAGATTCTCATCAACCTCTGCGGGGGAAGGCTGCAAAAGACCCAGCTTCTTGAACCCCTGCTCAACAACGGCTGGGGCGTTCTGGTGGCCTGCTGTCCCGACGGCGATTGCGAGCACGACGGAAATATCAAGGCCAAATCCCATGTGAATTACCTGCGCTCGCTTTTGGAAACCATGGATATCGATCCGGACCGGATTCAGCTGGTTCAGATTGCCCATGGAGACAAATCCGGCTTCCAGGAAGCCATCGATACCTTCATGGAGAGGATCAACGCCCTTGGACCACTGATCCAATAACAATAAAACCACTATATCAGGAATATTTCCCCCAATGAAGATAACACTACCCTATGGAAAGGACGGAGAGCTTGCCGCTGACATCGGTGACGATATCACAACAAGTTTTCTCGAAGCAAACGATGTTTCTATCGGAGACCCTGAAACCCTCATCCAGGAAGCGATCAATACCCCGATAAACAGTAAGAACCTTGACGACTTTCTTGCCGGTGCACAGCGTCTTCTGATCATTGTCAATGACGCCACACGGCCCACCCCGACAAAACAGGTCCTCCAACTGATCCTTGATTCAATCCGATCCGTGGATTTTCGGTTCATCATTGCCACAGGGGCCCACAGGGGGCCGTCCCACGAAGAATACCTCCAGATCTTCGGCCCCTGGTACGAAGAAATCAAAGAAAAAATCATCGTCCACGATGCCCGAAAAGAGGACGAGATGGTGTTTCTCGGCAAATCCTCCAACGGCACGGAGATGTTTGTCAACAGAGCCGGGGTGGAGGCGGACAGGATCATGATCATCGGGTCGGTGGAACCACACTATTTTGCCGGATACACCGGGGGTAGAAAGTCCTTTCTTCCGGGGATTGCCGGGTACAAGACCATTGAACAGAACCACAAGCTGGCCCTGGTGCCCCAGGCAAAGGCACTCGCCCTGGAGGGCAACCCGGTTCACGAGGACATGGAAGATGCCATCAAGACGGTGAAAAACGAAATTTTTGCCATCATGACCGTCCTGGACAAGAACCACAACATCTACGCCGCCACTGCCGGGGATATCCACGACTCCTTTTCTGCAGCCATTGATGCGGCCAACGAGGTGTTTTCCGCACCGTTGAAGAAAAAAGCAGACATTGTTGTTTCCGTTGTGAAATTCCCCCAGGACATCGACCTCTACCAGGCCCAGAAGGGTATTGACAACGCAAAGCTGGCATTGAAAGATAATGGGATAATGATACTGGTAAGCAAGTGCCGATGCGGCATCGGAGGAAAGGCCTTTGCCGATCTTCTGGGCAACAGCAGCTCCCCGGAACAGGCCCTCAAGACCATTGAAAAGGGGTATGTTCTGGGATACCACAAAGCAGCCAAAATGGCCGAGATCGGTATGTGGGCCCAGATGTGGGCGGTAACGGACATCGAAGACGAGGTGATCTCAAAACTCTTTATAAAACCCTTTGGCTCCCTCCAGGAGGCCCTTGACCGGGCCATTGAAGAGAAGGGAAAAGAGGCTGAAGTGCTCTTTCTCATGGACGGCGGTCTCACCGTCCCCATGGTTTCAGAGTAATCAGCCGTCAGTCAACTGAGTACTGAGTACTGATGGCTTTCATATAAAAAAAACCTGCATGGCCGGTCCATGGTCATGGAACCGGCCACGCCGCTTATATCGCGGATCAGGTCAGTTTTTCGGCAAACTCCACCGCCTTTTTCTGGAAATCGTCAGCCATGTTGGAGGCAACGGTGACAAAGGCGACCCGCTCCGGG
>DATFJZ010000416.1:0-3442 GCA_035268945.1 Desulfobacteraceae bacterium
GAACCGGATCCACTCCTCTTTTGTCATTTCCACCATCTGCCCGGGTCTGTCAAGATCCGGGGGGATACCGCCGGCCAGGCGGATCATCTCGTTCTGGAAGGATTCCTTTCCCGGTGTCATCACCGTGTTCCGGCCCATGAGCCGCATCACCCGCTTTCTGCTTTCAGGGGCGATGCGGGCGACTTTTTTTGTGATCAGGTCATTGTCCGCCCTGATGGCGGCGATCAGCCCGGCGGCCTCTTTTTCCCGGTCAAAGATGCTGCCAAGACGCTGGATCGTCTCCAGGCTCTGGGAAACCGATGTGATGGCGGTTTCAACCACGGCTCTCTTTTTTGCGGCCAAAAGCGGTTTGATATCCCGGTGGATGCTGGAAACAAACACCACGTCAGGGTCAAGGGCCTCCACGGCGGTTACCGAGGGGTGGAAATAGCCGCCGACAATTTCTTTGCCGGCAGCGTTTTCAAGCTGTGCGCTGTGGTGGGTGATTCCCTTGACGGCATCCCCCGCCCCCAGGGCAAAGAGGATCTCGGTGATGGACGGCACCAGGGAGACCACCTGCCTGGGGGGATGGGCAATGGTCACCGGGGTGTTGCCGGCATCGATAAAAGAGATCTCCTCCGCACTGCAGGGCAGGTGGAACACCAGCAGGCACAGGACCATGGAGCATAGTATGCGATACGGCTTCAAAATTTTTCTCCTTGGGTTGTCCCAGGGGGCACACCCCCCGGGGGCTTGATCATAATGTTGGCCAGATATGCTGGTTCGCAAATCCCTTTGCTGCCGTCGGTTAATAGGTGAGTTTCACTCCGATGTACCCTGACAGCCCTGCCGTGGCATAACCGAAGGCCTCTTCATAGTATTCATCAAAGAGATTATCAATCTTTGTATACAATTGGAGGTGCCGGTTGACATCCCAGGAAGCGGCAAGGTTCACCAGGAAATAGTCATCAAGCCTGTCAACGGCATCACCGTTTTGATCCCTGGCATACATGGAAGCCTTGCGTTCTCCGGTCCAGAAAACATTTCCGTGGAGCATCCCCTTTTCCAGGAATTGGTAACGGGCGCTGGCGTTCACCTTGTGGTAGGGCCTTCTTGCCAGTCGTTTTCCATCGGGGTCTTTTGTGTCGGTGTAGGTGTAGGTCATCATCCAGGAGATGTCCATTGACGGGGTCCACTGGATAAAGGCTTCCACGCCGCAGGTCTCCGTGGTGCCGGCAAGGTTCCGGTATTCCCCGTCAAAGGTGGCAAGATCGGTCATCACCCATTCGATCCTCTCCTCGTAATCGGCCTTGAAATAGGTGATTCCTGCGCTGTATTCATTGTTCCAAAAGTCCTTTTCAATGCCCGCATCCCAGCTGGTGCTCTTTTCCGGGTCAAGGCCGGCGTTGCCGTAGGACGAGTAGAGTTCGTACAGGGAGGGGGACCTGAAGCCGGTGCCAAGGCTTGCTTTGATGGTGGTGCTGTAAGGTTCAAGGGTATACGAAGGGGCCAGGCGGTAGGTGGCTTTTCCGCCGAAGGTCTCGTGGTCATCGTATCGGATGCCGGCAATGACGACAAGATTGTCGCCCATGAAAAGCTGGTCCTGGATCCAGGCGCTTCTGGTGTCAGCCTCTGCTTTTCCTATGCCGCTGCTGCGGCTCTCCATGGATTCGTTCACATACTCGGCCCCCACGCTGAGGGTGTGAGCATCGAAGTTCACATCCCCGTGCCATGAAACGTCTTCAACGGTGCCGTCATAGTCATAGAGGCGGGAACCGTCATTGTCAACGCTCTGCCGGTCCTGATTCGAGTAGTTGTACGACATCTTTGAGGTGAAAAACCCCGAGGCAAAGCTGTTTTCAGCGGTGAGGCTGCCAAAGAGGCGTTCCGATTCGGTCTGCTTGCCGGTTGGACCGGAGGGGTTGGCAGCGTTGGGCCATGCCGGGTCAAAGTTGTCACCGGTGTATCCCCTGGCAGCGTCGTCGAGGTCGGTGGTGGCGTCGATATGGCGGACAATGGCGGAAAGTTTGAACGTTTCGGTGAGGTTGACGCCGGCCCGGCCTGAAAGGGTGGTGTTTTCAAAACCGTCCTCTTCATCGGTGTTCCCGTTGTGGGGGATCGCGTCGTTGTCATCATCGGCAATGGAAAAGCCATCGATATCCGTTCGGGAGGCAAATAAGGAATAATCCAGGCGGTCAGCCTTCCCGGCCGCCCCGGCAGATGCCCTGTAGGTCCCGTAGGAGCCGGTTTCTGCCGTTGCCGTCACCGATGGGCGCCCTTGTCCCTCTTTTGTGATGATATTGATGACACCGGCGGTGGCGTTGCTGCCGTACATGACGCTCATGGCGCCGCGGATCACCTCGATGCGCTGGATATTGTCCGTGTTGATGTCCGAGAGGCTTGCACTCCGTCCGGCGTTGGACGGATCGTTGACCATGATGTTGTCGATCATGATCAGGGTGTTTTTTGCATCCGCCCCCCGCAGGAAAACCGATGTCGCCGTACCGGGGCCGCCGTTGGATGTGGTGTCAATCCCCGGGGCTGTCTTGATCAGTTCATTGACCGTGGTGGCCTTTGAGGCCTCTATGGTTTCCCTGTCTATCACCGTCACCGAATTGCCGCCGATTTTTTCAACGGGGGTGCTTGACCGGGTCACGGAGACGATCACCCGGTCCATGGCAACGGGTCTCTCGCCGGTGCCGATTTCCGCGGCCACTGCCTGGCCGCTCAACAGAAGGGCCAGGGAAAGGATCGCCATCCCGTGTAAAAAAGGGTTATGCTGCTGGATTTTCATGTTCCCTCCAAAAAGTAATATCTTGGTCCGGGAAACAAAAATACCCCGGACCGTTATGGTCATCGATCCAGGGTGTCCCTTTTTACTCAGGATCCGAAGATGTTCCCTGTCCAGGGGCAACATCGTCTGTTTCAAGGCAGGTCTTCTGACTCTCGGATCATCCTTGCAGCCGCGCCTTCCCGTTTTCAAGCCCTGCCGCTTCACCGGTGAATAAAAATCTGGTTGGTGAAGAGGGGCGGTCTGATTGAACAGTGGCGTTATGCGGTGCTTGTCCCCGATTACAGCGGCGGGCCCGTCCCTGATTTTCACAGGGGTTCCCTATTAAGCCGTAAGGCACCTCGAAATTCACTGGTCAAGCAATAGAGGATCACAACGCGTTTGTCAAGGAGAATTGGTTACCCGCAGCAATTCTAATTATGCATCTCACCGCCCAAGCAAAACCTATCATGGACACTGCATCGATATTGCTGGTGGAATGAATCCACTCAGTCGCTACCGGTAGTCAAGATTGAAACTTGGGTTCGGGTTATACTCGATGATCCAGTTTTTATAATATCCCCGCCCCCAACGGTTGGTCGGTCAGGAACGAGAACGTCGGAGGACTTTTTGCCCTACCATGCTAAAAATCAGCGACCTGCGGCCACTGGTCCTCAAACAGCTTGATTTTCT
>DATFJZ010000417.1:0-3565 GCA_035268945.1 Desulfobacteraceae bacterium
CACGCATCCTGCTTGCCATTTTGTCCGTCTTCTGCGTTGTGACAACCGGCACATAGCTCACTATGCTCCGGTTGTCACGCCTTGAATACGAACAAAATGCCTACACGATATGCGTAGATTATTTTCTTTCAGTTCCCTAAAGAAAAACGAAACCGTCTTTTTACATCAAGAAGCGTGGCAAATCCCTGCTGCACTCCTTGGTTCGGTTACTCGTAGAATAGATACCCAAAACGCAATATGAGCCCAGCCCCAAAAAAAGAAAGGTGGTCCCATGGAAAATCGAATTCAAAAAAATCGAGATGGTTCCCTTGATGTCCCTGACACACCGGTTATCCCGTATATCGTTGGTGACGGCACCGGTCCGGATATCTGGAAGGCGGCCAGGATGGTTCTGGACCGGGCCGTTGCGCTTGCCTACACGAACAAAAAAGAGCTTGTTTTTAAAAACGTCCTGGCCGGTGAAGCGTCGTTCAACAGCACCGGGGAATGGCTGCCCCGGGAGACCCTGGAAGCCATAAGAAAATACCGGGTCGCAATCAAGGGGCCCTTGACCACACCCGTGGGGGAGGGGATGAGAAGCCTCAATGTCGCCATCAGGCAGGAGCTTGATCTTTTTGCCTGTATCCGACCTGTCAAATATATCCCCGGGGTGCCCTCGCCGTGCAAGAGACCCGAAAACATCGATATGATGATCTTCCGGGAGAACAGCGAGGACCTCTACCTCGGCATCGAATGGAAGGCAGGAACCCGGGAGGCCGATGAGGCCGTGGCCTTTGTCAGGGCCAATGCCGGCAAAGAGCTTGCCCCGGGCACAACAGGCATCGGCATTAAGCCCATGAGCGAAAAAAACAGCAAACGGCTCATCAGAAAGGCAGTGCAATACGCCGTTGATCACCACCGGGACAGTGTCACCATCATGCACAAGGGCAATATCATGAAGTTTACCGAAGGGGCCTTCCTGCAATGGGGATACGATATGGCACGAACCGAATTCAAGGAGAGGATCATCACCGAACAGGAGCTGATGGCGGACCACGGGGGAATAGTGCCAGAGGGCCGGATCGTTTTAAAGGACCGCATTGCCGACAACATGTTCCAGCAGGTTCTGCTGCGGCCCGAAGAGTACCAGGTGATTGCCGCACCCAATCTCAACGGGGACTATCTCTCAGATCTTCTCGCCGCCATGACCGGAGGACTGGGTATGGCACCGGGGGCCAACATCGGCGAGGAATGTGCCGTGTTTGAAGCCACCCACGGCACCAGCCCCAAATACGCCGGGCAGGACAAGGTGAACCCCGGCTCTCTGATCCTTTCCGGAGCCATGATGCTGGACCACCTTGGATGGCACCGGGCCTCTGAGAAAATCCACATTGCCCTGCACGACACCATTGCCGCCAAGACGGTCACCTACGATTTGGCAAGGCAGATCCCGGGAGCCGATGAACTGAAATGCTCTGAGTTTGCCCGGGCGATCTGTGCATCCATGACCTAGCTGGCCGTCTTTTCTGGCGCCTGGGCGGGGTGATAAAAGACCGGCTCTTTTTCACTGCGGTCAAGGGGCTTTCCGATGTCCTTATCACTCGATGATCCCGTTTTTTATGGAATAACCGATTAAGAGCCCTCCGACGTTCTTGTTCCTGACCGACCAACCTGTGGGGGCGGGGCTATTCTAAAAACTGGATTATCGAGTATCAGGCAGTTCTGGAAACATGCAAAGGAGGAGACCATGATAGACTTTTTTCTGCAGCTTCACCCGGTGACCCAGGCACTGGTTGCCACCCTCTTTACCTGGGGAGTCACGGCGGCAGGAGCCGCCCTGGTGTTTTTCACCAGAAGCATCCGGCCCAAACCCATGGACGCCATGCTGGGGTTTGCCGCAGGGGTGATGATCGCGGCAAGCTTCTGGTCGCTTCTGGCCCCGGGCATTGAAATGGCCCATCAGATGGGTCAGACCCCCTGGCTCACGGCTGCCATCGGGTTCATGGCCGGCGGGGTTTTCATGCGGCTGGCCGACAGCCTGCTGCCCCATCTCCACCTTGGACTGGCCATGGACCAGAGTGAAGGCATCAAGACCTCCTGGCAGCGCAGCACCCTGCTGGTCCTTGCCATTACCCTGCACAACATCCCCGAAGGGCTTGCCGTCGGCGTTGCCTTTGGTGCCGTTGCAGCCGACCTCTCCTCTGCCTCCATGGGCGGTGCCGTTGCTCTGGCCCTGGGCATAGGACTTCAGAACTTCCCCGAAGGCGCTGCTGTCTCGTTGCCCTTGAGACGGGAGGGTATGAGCCGGGGGAAAAGTTTTGTCATGGGGCAGTCGTCGGGCATGGTGGAACCCCTTGCCGGTGTTGCCGGGGCGGCCTTTGTCCTCCATCTGCAGTCGTTTCTGCCCTATGCCCTCTGCTTTGCCGCCGGGGCGATGATTTTCGTGGTGGTCGAGGAATTGATCCCGGAATCACAGCAGAAAGAGGCCCACATCGACGCGGTGACCATGGCAACCATGGCAGGCTTCACGGTGATGATGATTCTGGATGTGGCCCTGGGCTGAAATATGCTTCCGTTGCCACGCCTTGAAACCAAGCAGGCCCCCTCTGACAAAAGGATACGTCCGAAAGGTGAGCGTTCAATTCCAACCCGTTAATTTGCAGGAAAGGAAAAAAATGGCAGACAATTATTCCGTCCTTGTTCAAAACAACCTGGACCGACTTTACCGGAACCTTCCCGAAGACCTTGCCGCTTACCTCCCAGGCCGCCGGGAGGGGGATCGGTTTTTTTTCAATGCCTTTGGTGAAAAATGTACAGTGGCACCCGGCTCCATTGTTCTTGGCAGCAGAGAACACGCCCCTGTGTACAGCCTTTTGATCTCCCTGTACGCCTTGAACGCCTCTCCTGGAAGGTGTATTCATCCTCCCTTCAGGGCTTTCCGGGAGTTTCCCGGCAGCATGCCCTATGCCGGTGCCTTTGCCAGCCACACCGAACAGGTGATGGTCCCTTACGTTGACAGGATCAAACAGGCAGTGCCGGAAATTATCAACACCTTTGATGGAGAAAAGGCCCCTGGTGATGTGGGAGGCGATGTTGCCTTTGTTGTGTACCCGCTGCCGAAAATTGCATTGTGCTATCTGTTCTATGAAGCAGATGAGGATTTTGCCGCTTCGGCAACCTGCCTTTTTTCAACCAATGCGGATGAGTTCATGCCCCTGGACGGCCTCGCCGATGTTGGGGAGTACTCCTCGAAAAAGATCCTCTCCCTGATCACAAAACAGGCCTGACCCGGTTGATCCACGAATCAGCGGCTTTTTCCCGGCCAATTAAAAATGGGGTCAGAGTAAAATTAAATATTGTATCATTCTACAAATTATGGGATGTCCATTTAGGGCTTAATTAATCAAGGTAAACCCCAGGCTTTGCCGGGGAGACTCCCAGAGTTTGACATTTGCGGAAATATAAGAAAGTCTCCTGAACTGTGAACCGCTCAAAGATCAGGGCTTAATCATAACATCGGCCATCCGGGGGTGGGGTCAGGCCTGCGTTATTGATACTTTTGTTTAAATTTGTCTTTAAACACAGG
>DATFJZ010000418.1:0-5369 GCA_035268945.1 Desulfobacteraceae bacterium
CGTAAAATTTCCCGAAAAAAAGATTGTTTCAGTGTTCAAGGCCGCCATGGCTTATAAAAAAGAGCAGATCCCCCTTGTCGTCCTGGGGGGGGAAGAGTACGGCACCGGCTCGTCCAGGGACTGGGCCGCCAAGGGAACCTCCCTGTTAGGGGTCAGGGCCGTTATTGCCGCTTCCTTTGAGAGAATCCACCGAAGCAATCTTGTGGGCATGGGGGTTCTTCCCCTGGTGCTCAAGGAGACATCATGGGAGCAACTGGGGATAAAGGGCGATGAAACCTTTGAAATCTTAGGGCTTTCCGACATGAAACCCTCGGAGGAACTAACCGTTAACGCCGTGAAGGAAGACGGGGACGTTGTGACGTTCAAGGTGGTTTCAAGGCTCGATACCGATGTGGAGATTGCCTACTATAAAAAAGGCGGTATCCTCCAGTATGTGCTTGCCAGAATATTAACATCTCGGTAAGGATCGCAAATTTTATAAGCTGAACGTAATTACTTGCCCTTTGACTCATCTATCGCGTTGCACCAAAGGCCCAATAGGCCTGCTATTGAGCCTTTGATGCGCCTTGTATATGAGCCGCCAGATTTTATAGATTGGTCGGCGTAATTTCTCTTCACCTTATTTCATCTGCGATCCTAACTCAATTTTTCGGTTACCTCAGAAAAAATTTGATCCTCGAGTTTCAGCACTCCTGTTTTACCCTCGCCTTGAATGCCCGCTGAAGTGTCATGGTTACGGGACCGGGGAGCCCGTCTTTCACGGGATTTCCATTGAAGCGGACAATCGGCGTAACCTCCGGTGTTGTGCCGACCAGGAGCATTTCATCGGCATTTACCAGTCTTGATTCAAGCACCGGGTATTCGTTTACCGCTATCCCCTTTTCCCGGCACAGTTCCAGCACAACTTTCCGGGTGACGCCGGAGAGGATGTTGTTGGATTCGGGGTGGGTGTACACCACATCATTGAAAACGGCGCAGAAATTGGTGTGGGTACCTTCGGTGACAGCGCCGTCCCTCACCATGATGGTTTCATCGTGGCCCTGCTGGTGTGCCCCTTGGCATGCCAGCACATTGGGCAGTAAGGAGATGGTCTTTATGTCGCACCGGTTCCACCGGATGTCAGGCCGAACAATCACGCTCACCCCGTTTTTCTGCTTTTCAGGATCGGGTTGAAAGGCAGATGCCGATGCATACACAGTGACCGGAACGTCCGGGTCGGGGAAGGTGTGTCTTCTTTCCGCCACTCCCCTTGTGATCTGGATATAGACCAGGGCTTCCCGGTCCTCAAGGCTGTTCTCCCTGATGAGACGGTGGCATGCGCCTTTTAATCCTTCCAGGTCTGAAAAATTGAGGCTCAATTCATCAAGACTTCGTCCAAGCCTTTTAAAATGGGCCTCCAATTGAAAAAAGGAGCCATTGTAAGCCCGTATCACTTCATACACACCGTCTGCAAAGAGAAATCCTCTGTCATCAGGGGAGATGTGGACCATGTGTTTGGGCATGAAGGTGTTGTTAAAATAGACTGTCCGGTTGCTGCTCATAAATTGTCCTAGCCTTTTGATGTCATCATATTATAAAATTTTAAATTCCAATAACCGGCATGGCCGGCCGGAGCATGGTCATCGAACCGGCCACAAATAAGCATGAAAGCCATCTGATTTGAGAGTAATCAGTAATCAGAAGAAAAATATTGACGGCTGATGGCTGATAGCTGTCGGCTTTCATATAACCAATGATCAAACCTCGACCAAATGAACGACAGGATCTGATCATTGTATAAAATTTATCGTGAGGTGACAAGCGTTGCGTTTTTGAGAACAATACCAGGAAGGTTTCCATGGCAGTGTCAGCCCACAGCCTTGACCAAAACCTGAAAAGTGTATACACTATTAAAAACGGTTTGAATGGCACAGGGCGGTCCACGTTCGCTGTGCTCTTTGTAAGAAAACCAATAATCGGGACGAATGGTTATGAGCTTTGTAAAATTTAAAAGAGCTGCGATGATTTTTTTTGTTGTCACAACACTTGTTTTTCCCGGTTCTGTTTCTGCCATATCCGTCAGCCAGGAAAAAGAGCTGGCAAAAGAGTTTCTGGCCAAAATCAAAAAATACAAGCCCGTTATCAACGATCCCCTGGCCGCCGACTTTATTTCAGAAATTGGAAGAAGCATCACAGCCCAGGTTCCTCCCCAGCCCTTTGATTTTTCCTTTAGAATCATCAACGAGGAGCAGTTCAACGCCTTTGCCGGCCCCGGGGCCAATATCTTTATCAACAGGGGCCTGATCACCTCCCTTGACAATGTGGATGAGCTTGCCGGCATCCTTGCCCATGAAACAGGTCATGCCGTGTGCCGCCATGTTTCCCAGATGATCGACAGGTCAAAGTTTGTCAACATCGGAACCCTTGCCGGCATGCTGGCCGGTGTTCTCATGGGAGCTTCCGGGGGAGGGGATATCGCCCAGGGCATGGTGGTGGGGTCTGCGGCCGTCGGTCAGTCCACCATGCTGGCCTTCAGCAGGGAGAACGAAACCGAGGCCGACCAGAAAGGACTGGTGTATGCGTCAAAGGCCTCGTTTTCCCCCGGGGGCCTGCTGACGAGCCTTGAAAAGATAAGGGCCAATGACTGGTATGGTACTGAAAAAATTCCCGGGTATTTAAAGACCCATCCGGGAAGCAAGGAACGGATTGTCTCCATTCAGTCCTGGATCGACGACCACTACCACCCGGACGGCCTGGACCATGGAATTGATCCCTTCCGGTTTGAGATGATCAAATACCGCCTTGCCGGCCTTTACGGCAAGAAGGATCAGACAGAACAGAGGCTGGCCGGCCTCCTGGAAAAAGAGCCTGACAATCCAGCAATTCACTACGGCATGGCCCTGGTTCTTGCCAGAAAATCGGTTTTAAACAGGGCCCTTGATCATTTGAAAACAGCGCTCTCAGTGAAACCTTTCGATCCCATGGTTCTCGTTGAAATGGGCAGGATTTATTGTCTCAAAGGAGAGTATCAGAAGGCGTTGACGCTTTTTACAGGGCTTGATTCCTCTCCCGGTATCAAACCCCTGGTCTGGTATTACCGGGGCAGGGCACACCTTGAAACCGGCAGCCTGGACCAGGCAGAAGAGGATTTTTCAAAGGTCATTGAAACGGATATTGAACCCTTTCCCAGGGCCTACTACAACATGGCAAATGTTTTCGGCAAAAAGGGAAGCAGTGAAATGTCCCACTTTTACCTGGGGCTTTACTACCACCAGAGACAGGACATGAAAAACAGCTGTTTTCATCTTAAAAAGAGTCTTGAGACCCTTTCGGATCCGGAAAAAAAGCACAAAGCCCTGTCCCTTGTTAAAAAGTGCCGAAAACAGGTCAGGGCCAACTGATACAGGTTCCCTTCCCTGGTTGCATGGCCGACGTTATGATCAAAGGGTTGGATCATGATTTTGGCCAATACCCTAATCACCCCGGATAACACTATGCCTTGTCAAAACGGGCAAACTGCATGGAAAAGGTTCCCCGCCCCTGGGTGGCGGATCGGATGGCGGTGGAGTACCCGAACATCTTGGAAAGGGAAACCGTTGCGTGGATGATCTGGATGTCTGCCTTGGGAGTGATGGATTCGATCTTCCCCCCCCGGCTGTTGAGATCTGCAATGGCATCCCCCATGAAGGCCTCGGGGACAAACACCTCCACTTCCATGATGGGTTCAAGCAGTGAAAGGCTGCCGTTTTCCATGGCATCCCTGCACGCCATGGAGGCGCACACGGAAAAGGCCAGGGATGAACTGCTGTCGCTGAACGAACCGCCTTTGAGGGCGATCTCCGTGTCCACCACGGGGAACCCTTTGAGGCTGCCGCTTTCAAGGCTCTCCCTTACCCCCTTTTCAACGGCTGGAATAAATTCTTCGGGGATGGTCCCCTGGGGCGCCTTGTTGGTGAACGTTACTCCCTCCCCCCTTGGAAGGGGTTTGAGCTCAAGCCTCACCTCTGCAAAATGGGTCTTGCCTGATATTTCCCTTTCAAACACGGCAGATCCGGGTGCCGGTGAATTCATTGTCTCCCTGTAGACCACCTGGGGGCTGCCCACATTGACATTTGTCTTGAATTCCCTGAGCATCCTGGAGATGATGATTTCCAGGTGGAGTTCGCCCATACCCGAGAGGATGGTCTGGCCGGTGTCTTCATCGGTCTTGACCTTTAGTGTGGGATCCTCGATGGTGAATTTTTTGAGAACTTCATCGAGTTTTTCCTGGTCTGCGTGGGTTTTGGGCTCAATGGCGATGGAGATAACGGGCTTGTCAAACTCCATTTTCTCCAGCAGTATGGGCTCTTTTTCCGAGCAGAGGGTCTCGCCGGTGGAAGAATTCTTTAATCCCACAATGCCGACAATCTCCCCGGCAGCGGCTTCGTTTACCCTCTCTCTCTTGTTGGCGTGCATCTTGAGAATTCTGGAGAGTTTCTCTTTTTTCTTCAGGCCGGGGTTGTAAACCTCTGTTCCGGCGGTAAGGGTTCCGCTGTAGATGCGGGCAAAGGAGAGTTTTCTTCCTTCGATCATGGAAACCTTGAAAATCAGTGCGGCAAGGGGGGCGGATTGTTTTGCCGGATACTCAAGGATCTCTTCGGTTTCCGGGTGAATGGCCTGGACCGGGGGAATGTCCACCGGGCTTGGCAGAAACGATGCAATGGCGTTGAGCAGGGGCTGCACTCCCTTGTTTTTCAGGGCGGAACCGCAGAGAACGGGGACGAGTTTCCTCTCCAGGGTTACTTTTCGGATGGCAGCTGTTATTTCGTTTAACGACAGCGTATCCTCGGAGAGGTATCGCTCCATGATGTCATCGTCGGCATCTGCCAGGGCTTCCACGAGTTTTTCCCTGTAAGTTTCTGCCTGTTCCAGCAGTTCCGGCTTTATCTCTTCAGTGGTGTATTCCGCTCCCAGTGTTTCATCCTTCCAGGTGATCTGTTTCATTTCGACCAGGTCGATGACACCGGTAAAGCTCTCCTCCCGGCCCACTGGAATCTGAAGCATCAAGGGGAGAGCCTTGAGTTTTTCCCGGATCATTTCCACGACATTGAAAAAATCCGCCCCTGTTCGGTCCATTTTGTTGATAAAGGCGATCCTTGGCACCTGGTACCGGTCGGCCTGCCGCCATACGGTTTCCGACTGGGGTTCAACCCCGCCCACGGCACAGAAGACCCCCACTGCTCCGTCAAGAACCCGCAGAGCCCGCTCCACTTCGATGGTGAAATCCACATGGCCCGGGGTGTCAATGATGTGAATTTCGCTTTTGTTCCACTGGCAGGTGGTGACGGCAGAGGTGATGGTGATGCCGCGGTTCTGTTCATCTTCCATCCAGTCCATGACAGCTTCACCGT
>DATFJZ010000419.1:0-7888 GCA_035268945.1 Desulfobacteraceae bacterium
TTTGGAAAACAGTACGCCATGCTCAAGGAGTGGCGCAAGGAAAAAGATCTTGACGGCATCTATTTCCTCGTCTCCGGCAGACCCACCAAAGCGGCCAGGGTCAGGCAGATCATCCAGAAGTATGTTTTAAAGGAGTTCAACCGGGACGAGCTTCTCCTCCTTCCCGAACACTGCCTCTTCATGGCCGATTACCACCATGTGGGGAAAAACGATGAGGGGGAGCGCTACGCCAAAAAAATCGACAATTTTGAAAAACTCATCACGATTCTGGGCAATGTATACACCCTGTACGACGGTTATGAGATCGATTTTGAAGACCACCGCTACTACATCACCCTGGACGTGGACACCCGGTGCGTCAACAACATGGAAATTCTCCCCGGAAAACACTACAACCTTGAGGATTTCGAAAATTACCAGAAAGCGGCCCTTCGCAACAATGTAAACCACCTGGCCTTCTCCCGCATGACCGGTTCGGAGAACGGCACCCGGTTTCTTACGGTCAAGAAGATCGCCCGGCAGACGGCTTATCCCACCCTCAAGGTGGCAGAACGGTCGAATTTTGACGAACAGGCCTGGATCATGCCCTCTCTTGTGATCACAAACCTCGAGCAGAATGAGCAGGCCTTTGACCTGGCCTGGGCATCCCACGCATAGCCTGCAAAGCCTGGGCCCTGGCAATGGAAGAATTACCTGCCGGAGCTTTTTCAGCCTTACATCTTTTTCACGGTGATGGTCTGCTTCAATCCCTGTTGGAATTGCCGGACTGTTTTTGCAGATCTTGACATCATTTGCCATTGGGAGTAAATATAGGGATTCAAATGAGAAAAACTCAATTAATTTACACTATTTAGATATGGGGGAAAAATGAGCGAGATCATACAGGTGAAGGCAAGGGAAATTCTTGATTCCCGGGGAAATCCCACGGTTGAAGTGGATGTTGTTCTGGCCTGCGGCGCCCATGGCCGGGCAGCTGTTCCTTCCGGAGCTTCCACCGGCACCCGGGAAGCCCTGGAGATGCGGGACAATGCCCAGACCCGGTACAACGGGAAAGGGGTGCTCAATGCCGTTGACAATGTCAACGAGGTCATTGCTCCGGAAATCATCGGGTTTGATGCCACAGACCAGGCCGGTCTTGACATGACCATGATTGACATTGACGGCACGGACAACAAGTCAAGGCTCGGGGCCAATGCCATTCTCGGGGTTTCCATGGCCGCGGCAAGGGCAGCGGCCAGTGCCTGTGACATCCCGCTTTACCGTTACATCGGCGGCATCAGCGGCAAGACCCTTCCCGTCCCCATGATGAACATCATCAACGGCGGGGCCCACGCAGCCAACAACCTGGACATCCAGGAGTTCATGATCTGCCCGTTTGGGGCCGGTTCCATGGCGGATGCGGTGCGCATGGGAGCTGAAGTCTTCCACGGGTTGAAGAAAATTTTAAAAGACCAGGGGATGAGCACTGGTGTGGGGGATGAAGGTGGTTTTGCCCCGGATTTGAAATCCAATGAACAGGCCCTGGAGTATATTGTAAAGGCCGTTGAAGATGCCGGGTACCGTCCGGGCAAGGACATCGGCATTGCCCTGGATGCTGCCGCCAGTGAGTTCTACACCAATGGAAAATATGTGTTTGCCTCCGAGGGAAAAGAGCTGACAGCCGAAGAGCTGGTGGACTACTATGAACAGCTGATAGCAAAGTACCCCCTCGTCTCCCTGGAGGACGGCCTTGCAGAAGAGGACTGGGACAACTGGAAAATGATGACCCGGCGGCTGGGGGATGCGGTTCAGATCGTGGGGGATGATGTGTTTGTCACCAATCCCGATATCTTTAAAAAGGGGATCCGGGATACCATTGGCAATTCGATTTTGATCAAGCTGAACCAGATAGGCACGGTGACCGAAACCCTGGACACCATCCAGATGGCAAAGGAATCGGGGTATACCACGGTGATTTCCCACCGGTCCGGTGAAACCGAGGATACCTTCATTGCAGACCTGGCCGTTGCTGTGAACAGCTGTCAGATCAAAACCGGTTCCCTTTCCAGGAGCGACCGGGTTGCCAAGTACAATCAGCTGATGCGGATCGAGGAAGAGCTGGGACATGGTGCCTGCTTTCCCGAAGATCTTTTTGTGGGATAGGCATGGATAAAAAACAATTGTCCCCCCTGGCATTGGGCCTTTTTCTCCTGTTTTGCCTTTCAGGAACAGCCGGTGGCTATGTGCTCCCCGGTCCCCATATTCTGGAGCTTGTGACCCGTAACATCGTGGAACCGGCAGGGCTTGTGGTTTCCCAGACCCGGGAGAGGCTGACAACAGAAATTTCTGGAGATGATCGCCGGAAACAGGAGAGGGAAACGCCTCTGGACGGGGTTGAGGAAGACGCTTCTGCCGGGAAGGCCCTTGATTCCGGTGATGGGGACTGTGTTGCGGGGCTGATCGCCGGGGAAGGGGGGACAGTCAGTGAAAAACTCTGGTTTTCCTATCCGGGACAATACCGGTGCCAGGGAAAAACAGGCCGGGACAGCAGCATCACGGTGTTCTCAAACCAGAGGTTTATCAGGGTTATGAACGGTAAGATTGTTGCCCGTCAGGCCTGTTTTGCCGATTATTACAGGGATATACTGATTTTCAGGGACAGAAACGGTCTTTCCCAAAGGCTCGAAGCCGTGGGGGTGGACATCAACCGTTCCTCCCTGCAGCGGTACAACGGAAAAATCTGTTATGTTGTGGGCAGTGTCCAGGACAAACAGAACCCCATGTCAAGCCTCTGGGTGGACCGGGACACTTTTTTCCCGGTTCGGTATGTTGTCAAAAGAGAAAAACAGGTGACAGAAGTTCTCTACAGCCGCTGGGAACGGGTGAGCCGAACATGGTATCCCATGGAGATCACCATCATCCTGGACAATGTTCCTTTTTTTCAGATCGATGTGGAGAATTTTCGTTTGGAAGCTGATTTTTCAGATTCCCTGTTCGATATTGACACCCTTTACAAAAGATCTTTGGATTCAGAAAATTGAATGGAATCGAAGGTTGGGTGATGATTATTCTAAAAATTTGCATGAACAACAGTGTGAGGAATCAATGGCTGATACATCCAAATATATCTTTGTAACAGGCGGTGTTGTCTCTTCCCTTGGCAAGGGACTTGCTTCGGCTGCCATCGGGCTTCTTCTTGAAAGCCGGGGGCTCTCAGTTACCATCCAGAAACTGGACCCGTACATCAACGTGGATCCGGGCACCATGAATCCTTTCCAGCACGGTGAGGTCTTTGTCACCGACGACGGGGCGGAGACAGACCTGGACCTTGGCCACTACGAGCGTTTTACCCGTGCCAAGCTTGGAAAGAACAACAATTTTACCACCGGTAAAATTTACAACTCGGTGATCACCAAGGAGCGCAAAGGCGAATACCTCGGCGGCACCGTACAGGTGGTTCCCCATATCACCGACGAGATCAAGAGAAGCATCTCCATTGTGTCCGGCGATGCCGATGTTGTTATTGTTGAGATCGGCGGCACCATCGGTGACATCGAGTCCCTTCCCTTCCTCGAAGCCATCCGGCAGTTCAAGGCCGATGTGGGCAAGCACAATGTGATCTATCTCCACCTCACCCTTGTTCCCTACATCAAGACAGCCGGTGAGTTTAAAACAAAACCGACCCAGCACAGTGTCAAAGAGCTGAGAAGCATCGGTATCCAGCCGGATATCCTCCTCTGCCGGACGGAAACCGTTCTCGAACCAAAACTCAAAGCCAAGATTGCCCTGTTCTGCAATGTGGATGACGACGCTGTGTTCACGGCCAAGGATGTGGACTGTATCTACGAGGTGCCCCTGGTTTACAACAGCGAGGGGTTGGGTGACAAGATATTGAAAAAACTGAATATCTGGGCAAGGGCGCCTCGGCTGGACGAATGGCGGGATATGGTGGAGCGCCTGAAACAGCCCCGGTTTTCGGTCAGTATTGCCATTGTGGGCAAGTATGTGGATCTCACCGAGTCGTACAAGAGCCTCAACGAGGCCTTGACCCACGGGGGGATTGCCAATGATGCCAAGGTGAACCTCAAATTCATTGATTCAACCACCCTGACCGATGATAACCTTGCCGAAAACCTTGACAGTGTTGACGGCATCCTGGTACCCGGGGGGTTCGGTTCCAGGGGTATTGAGGGCAAGATCCTTGCCGTCAAATATGCCAGGGAGAAGAAGGTGCCCTTTTTCGGCATCTGCCTTGGCATGCACATGGCCGTCATCGAGTTTGCCAGACACCTCGCCGGCATGGATGACGCCAACAGCTCGGAATTTGACGTCCATACTTCCTACCCGGTGATCTATCTGATGAAAGAGTGGTATGACGAACAATCCAAGAAAATCGAAAAGAGGGACAGTTCCTCTGACAAGGGCGGCACCATGCGCCTTGGCGCCTATCCCTGCCAGCTGTTGCCCGAGAGTTTTGCCATGAAGGCCTACAGGAGCGACAATATCTTTGAGCGCCACAGGCACCGGTACGAGTTCAACAATGCCTACCGGGAGACCTTAGAAAATGCAGGGCTTGTCATCAGCGGCACATCGCCGGATCAAGAGCTGGTGGAGATCGTTGAGCTGACGGACCACCCCTGGTTCCTCGGCTGCCAGTTTCATCCGGAGTTCAAGTCACGGCCGGACAATCCCCATCCCCTGTTCCGGGAGTTCATCAAGGCGAGCCTGAAAAACAGGAAAAAAGAGTAGATTTTTATATGAAATAGCCGATTAAGAGCCCCCAGAGCTTGTCCTCCGACGTTCTCGTTCCTGACAGGGCAAGCTTTGGGGGCGGCTCTCTTCTATTTCATTCTTCGTTGTGCCCGCAGGGCATGGCCGTTATATGAAACTTGAAACCAGAGACAAGGCACGGTCTTGTTCAAGTTTCATGAAATAAGGAGATTTCCCATGAAAAAACATGCCCCGGGTCTGTTCCTCGCCGTTGTCGTCACTCTTATGTTCTTCTCCCCGACGGCCGGGGAGGCCCAGAGCGAACCGAGCAGCCTCACCGTCATGACCCATGACAGCTTCAGTGTCTCTGCCGGTGTGATCCAATCCTTTGAAAAGGAGCACCGGGTGAAGCTGAGGTTCCTCCGTTCGGGGGATGCCGGTGAGGCCCTGAACAAGGCGATTCTCTCCAGGAACAACCCCCTGGCCGATGTTTTTTTCGGGGTGGACAACACCTTTCTCTCCAGGGCCTTGAAGGCGGATATTTTTCTTCCCTGTTCCCCGTCAAACCTCGACTCTGTTTTTCCTGGCCTGGGGCTTGACCGGGAAAACAGGCTTGTCCCTGTTGATTTTGGGGATGTCTGCATCAACTATGATCGAAAGTGGTTCGAAGAGAACCGTCTGGCACCGCCAACCGGCCTGGAAGACCTTGTAAAACCCCAGTACAGAGGACTTTTGGTGGTGGAGAACCCCGCCACCTCATCCCCGGGCCTTGCCTTTCTCCTGGCCACCGTGGCAAAATTCGGGGAAGATGGGTTTATCGGGTTCTGGAAACAATTGAAAAAAAACGACCTTCTCGTGACCAGCGGGTGGAAAGAGGCCTATTGGGGAAAGTTTTCCGCCGCATCCGAGGGAGACAGGCCCCTGGTTGTCAGTTACGCCTCGAGCCCTGCCGCCGAGGTGTTTTATGCCGAAAAAAAGATGGACAGGGCTCCCACAGGGGTTGTTATTGACAATGGTTCCGCGTTCCGGCAGATCGAATTTGCCGGCATTTTAAAAAAAACAGACAAGCGGGCCATGGCTGAAACCTTCATCAACTTCATGCTCTCAAAGACATTTCAGCAGGATATCCCCCTGCAGATGTTTGTCTTTCCCGCCAACAGGCATGCCGTCCTTCCCCCTGTGTTTAAAAATCACGCCAGGATCACACCGGATCCTGTCTCCATCTCCCCTGACATCATCTCCCGGAAACGGGACACCTGGATTTCCCAATGGACCGAGGCGATATTGTAAGGCATCTCCCTGCAGTCATTGCAGGGGCCGTTCCCCTGCTCTTCCTTTTATTGTTCTACTTTTATCCCCTGGGCGGCATTTTTACCAGAAGCTTTTTCCCCGGGGGGGTATTTGCCCTGGAAGCGGTGGACACGGTGTTTCATTCGGCCAGGATGGCGCGGATTGTCTGGTTTACCGTGTGGCAGGCCGGGGTGTCGACCCTGTTGACAATGGCCGCGGCGCTCCCCTGCGCCTTTGTGCTGGCCAATTTCCGGTTTCCGGGAAAAAAGATCATCATGGGCATGGCCACCATTCCCTTTGTGCTTCCCACGGTGGTGGTGGCCTCGGCCTTCCAGGCCCTTGCCGGTGAGGGAGGCTTTCTGGGGTTTCTGAACATTGAAAACTCCATCTACATGATTCTGCTGGCCCATGTGTTTTACAATTTTGCCATTGTGCTGAGGATCACCACCAGCTTCTGGTCGTCCATCCGCACCGAAACATCGGAGGCAGGGGCCATGCTGGGGGCCTCCCCACTTCAGGTTTTCCTGAAAATAACCCTCCCCCTGCTCAAGCCCGCCCTGATGGCCTCGTTTCTCCTGGTTTTCATCTTCTGTTTTTCAAGTTTCGGGGTGATCCTGATCCTCGGCGGTCCCCATTTTTCCACCATCGAGGTGGAGATCTACCGGCAGGCGGCCCACCTGTTCAACCTTCCTGCCGCCTCCCTGCTGTCGCTGATCCAGATCGTTTTTACCTTTCTCATGATGTGGGTCTATACCGGGCTGCAGAAAAAAATGGTGACTTTCTCACCGGAGCCGGAAGCCAAGCTGATGAAGAGGGTGGACACCATGCCCCGGAAAATCATGGTCACTGCCTGCCTGGCCTTTGTTTTCCTGCTGTCCCTGTTGCCCATGGCGGCCCTTGTGGGCAAATCCCTTTTCCATCAGGGTCAGGTTTCCCTTGTCTATTACAAGGCGCTTTTTCTCAACCCCACAGACTCCCTGTTCTACATCTCTCCTGTGAAAGCCGGTGTCAACTCCCTGACCTTTGCCGCTGCCACCCTTGCCATGGCACTGGTGGTGGGCCTTCTGGCGGCATTTCTCATCCGGTCTGCAAAGGGGAAGAAAGGAGCCCTCCTGGATTCGTTTTTCATGCTGCCCCTCTCCACCTCTGCCGTCACCCTGGGGTTCGGCATCATCATCACCCTGGACAAGCCCCCCCTCAATTTGAGAACGGCCACCATCCTTGTACCGGTGGTCCACACCCTGGTGGCCTTTCCCTTTGTGGTCCGGGCGGTCCTTCCCGCCCTTTCGGCCATTCCCCCCTCCCTGGGGGAGGCCGCCGTGATGCTGGGGGCCTCGAAATTCAAGGTGTGGTCCCGGGTGGATCTTCCCATCATTGCCAGGGCAGTCACGGCAGGGGCTTTGTTCGCCTTTACCATCAGCCTGGGTGAGTTCGGCGCCACCCTGTTCACGGCCAGGCCGGAATCGGCCACCCTGCCCGTTGCCATCTATCGTTTTCTCGGACAGCCCGGGGCCATGAACCACGGCCAGGCCATGGCGGTGTCCTCCCTGCTCATGCTTGTCACGGCAGCAGGTTTCCTTGTCATCGAAAATATCACCACCATGAAAGAGCGGTCCTTTTAATGAAAGCCCTTGTACTGCAAAATATCACCAAAAATATGGGCGACGATCCCCTTTTGACCGATGTCACCGTTGCCATTGAAAAAGGGGAGATCCGCTGCCTTCTGGGGCCTTCCGGTTGCGGCAAGACCACGTTGCTGCGCATCGCAGCAGGGCTTGAAGTCCCGGATACCGGGGATGTGCTGTTCTGGGGTAAGAGCATGCTTGCCACGCCTCCCCACCGGCGTAATTTCGGCATGATGTTCCAGGAGTTTGCCCTGTTTCCCCACCGCAACGTGTTTGAGAACATC
>DATFJZ010000420.1:0-7955 GCA_035268945.1 Desulfobacteraceae bacterium
AGGGGAGGGGATCGGCATTGACAGACTTGTCATGCTGTTGACCGATTCCTATTCCATCAGGGAAGTGATCCTTTTTCCCCATATGAAAAACACCTGATTTCAACGCCATGTCCCTTGAATTTTTCATAGCAGGCAGGTACCTCAAGGCAAAGCGCAAAGAGGGGTTCATCTCCGTGATATCGCTGCTCTCCGTGGCCGGCGTCACGGTGGGGGTGATGGCCCTTGTCATTGTCATTGCCGTGATGAACGGCGCTGAAAAGGATTTTCGAAAAAGAATCCTCGGTGTGGAGCCCCATATATTGGTGATGAGCTATTCGGGCAATGTCCAGGGGTACGAAAAAAACATGGAAAAGGCCGAACAGATCAAAGGCGTCAAGGCGGTTTCCCCGGTGGTATTTGCCCAGACCATGATCAAGACGGCCGGCTCTCTGTCAGGGGCCGTGGTCCGGGGTATTGATCCCCAATGCCGGATCAGCCTTATCAAGGGGTTCACCCCTGAAGAGCTGACAGAACGTCTCACCGGGACCGGTCGGGGAAAGCCGCTGCCGGGAATCATCCTTGGAAAAGAGCTTGCCGTGAATATCGGTGCCGGCAAAGGAGAGAAAGTCGTTCTCATGTCCCCCGGGGGAATGATCTCTCCTGTGGGTCACATCCCCTCTCTGAAACGTTTTGTGGTCACCGGAGTTTTCGAGTCCGGCATGTATGAATACGACAGCTCCCTGGCCTATGTTCACATCACCGAGGCCCAGAAATTGATGGGCATGGGAAAGGGGGCCTCTGCCCTGGGGGTGTGGGTGGAACAGGTCTTCAAGGCCGATGGTGCCAAAAAAGAGATCCTTTCTGTCCTTGACGGCTCTTTTTACGCAAGGGACTGGATGGAGATCAATAAAAGCCTTTTTTCTGCGTTAAAACTCGAAAAGACTGCCATGTTCATTATTTTGACCCTGATTATCCTGGTGGCTGCCTTTAACATTGCCAGCGCCCTGATCATGATGGTGATGGAAAAGACCAAGGACATTGCCGTGCTCAAGGCCATGGGGGCAACGGACCGTATGGTGAGGCGAATATTTATCATAAAGGGGATGATCATCGGTCTTTTCGGCACTCTTTTCGGCACCGGCGCCGGGGTGCTTGTCTGCATGCTCCTGGATCGTTATAAATTCATCGAACTGCCCGCCGCCTATCCCTTTTCAACCCTGCCGATCCAGCTGGAATACGGGGATGTGTTTTTCATCTCATTCTCCGCCGTTGTGATCTGTTTTGCCTCGACCATTTACCCCTCATGGAGGGCGTCAAAAATGGATCCCGTGGAGGCCCTGCGTTATGGATGACGATCACGACGATTCTACCCTGATGCGGCTTGCCGGCATCTCCAAGGGATTTCATTCCAGGGATGCAGACCTTGACATCCTCTGTGACGTGGATTTCAGCATCGGTCAAGGGGAGACCATTGCCGTGGTAGGGGCCTCGGGAATCGGCAAGTCAACCCTGCTACATGTCATCGGCACCCTGGACCGCCCGGACCGGGGGGAGCTCTATTTCAAGGAGAAAGAGCTCTTTTCCATGAAAGATGACAAGCTGGCTCTTTTCAGGAACAGGAGGATCGGGTTTGTGTTCCAGTTCCACCATCTTCTTGCCGGGTTTTCCGCCATGGAAAATGTGATGATTCCCTGCATGATCGCTTCCGAGACAAAAAAGCGGTCCCGGGAAAAGGCCGTGGCTGTCCTTGAAAGGATGGGGCTTGCAAAGCGCCTTGAACACCGGGTGGAAGATCTGTCCGGGGGAGAACAGCAGCGGGTTGCCATGGCCAGGGCCCTTGTCATGGAGCCGGATATCCTCCTGGCCGATGAACCCACGGGCAACCTGGACCGAAGGAACAGCCGGGAGGTCCATTCGCTGTTAATGGAGCTGAACCGGGAGCTTGGCATGACCCTGATGGTTGTTACCCACAACAACGATCTTGCCGGGCTTATGGCCAAACAGGTCACAATCAACGAGGGGAGAGTGGTTTCCGGCCCCTGGGACATTCAAAACAAAGGTTAAGAACATCGTCTATGAAAGCTGATTTGGTAAAAAAAATAATGATACTGTTCGTCGGTTTGATGCTGCTTGGCTTTTCCCCTGCCTCTGCCGATGAAAAGCCCGCCGTGGGCATTGTGCCGTTTACGGTCCACGCCGATGCCGGCATGAAAAATTACGGAAACAGTGTTTCTGTGATGATTTTGGAGAATCTTGAAAAGAGCGGTGCCGCTGCAACGTTTCTCGACGATCTTTCCGTGGATACGCTGAAACGTCCCGGAGAGATGGGAAAAACGGCCCTTGCCCGTGGTGTTGATTACCTGGTAACGGGAAGCATCTTTGCCCTTGGTGGAAACATCAGCATCGACGTTGAGATGGCAGCTGTCTCTTCGGAACGGCCGGTCTCTTTTTCCAGGGATGTTGAAGGGGTTGAGCAGCTTTTTTCTGCCGTGCAGCAGCTCTCAAAGCAGATGGCCGCTGAGATTTTCCAGCGGAAAATGATTGCCAGCATTACGGTTTCGGGCAATAAGCGCATCGAATCCTACGCCATATTAAAGGCCATTGACCTGGAAGAGGGGGAAATTTTAGATCCCGGTGCTTTCCCGGACAATGTCAAGAAACTCTATGCCATGGGCTATTTTGAAGATGTCCGGATCATCAGTGAAAAGAGTGACCAGGGAGTGAACCTGGTTTTCCATGTAAAAGAAAAGCCCTCTGTGAGAAAGATCGATTTCAAGGGCAACCATGTGTACGAGGACGAGGAACTCAAGGAGGTCCTTGATACACGCACCGGTTCGATTCTCAATGTTTTCAACATCAACAAGGATCTTTCCAGAATCAAGGCCCTTTACACCGATAAGAACTACCACAATTGCGTTGTGGAACACAAAACAAAAGCACTTGACCACAACCAGGCAGATCTTCTCTTTGTCATTGATGAGAAGGAGAAGCTCAAGATTGAAACCATTGTCATTGACGGCAACAAAGAAATTTCTGAAAAAACCATTAAAAAAATCATCAAAACCGATGAAAAGGGGTTCTTCTCCTGGATAACCTCTTCCGGTGAGCTTGACAGGAACGAGCTGGCCCAGGATGTTTTCAGGATCGAGTCCTACTACAAGAACAAGGGGTTTGTGGATGCAAGGGTGTCGGAACCGGAGGTTGATTACAAAGAGGACAGCATTGCCGTTACCTTCAAGGTCGAGGAGGGAATTCAATATACCAACGGCACCATTGATTTCAAGGGAGATCTGCTCTTCTCCGAAGAAGCGTTGCTGAAAAAGATCGGGATTGATGATTCAGAACTTTTCAGCCGGGAGCAACTGCGCAAGGACATTATCCATTTGACGGACAGCTATGCGGACAAGGGATTTGCCAATGCTGATATCGCCCCGCAGATTCACCGCAACAGCGAAAAGAAAACCGTTGATATCACCTTCCGCATTGCAAAGGGCTCGCCGGTTTACATCGAAAGGATCATCATCAGCGGCAACACCAAGACCCGTGACAAGGTGATTCGTCGTCAGCTCAAGGTTTACGAACAGCAGCTCTACTCAAAAACAGGTATCCAGAGAGGGGTGCAGAATTTAAGGCGAACGGACTATTTTGAAAATGTTGAGGTGACAACGGCCAGGGGCAGCAGTGATGACAAACTCAATTTAAATGTCAACATAACGGAAAAGGCCACCGGCGCCTTCAGCTTTGGCGGGGGATACAGCAGTGAAGACAGCCTTTTCGGCATGGTCTCCATCTCCGAGCGAAACCTGTTTGGCAGGGGACAGGTGCTCTCCCTCAAGGCAGAAATTTCGGGCTCTTCCAACAAATACACCCTGAGTTTTACCGAGCCGTGGCTGTTTGACATTCCCCTGTCGGCAGGCTTTGACCTGTACAACTGGGACAAGGAGTACGACTACTACGACAAGGACAGCAAGGGCGGTGCCCTGCGCCTGGGTTACATGATATTTGATTACACCCATCTGGGATTCAAATACGGGTTTGAGGATTTCGAGCTGACACATGTGGACGAGGAGTACACCGATGTGGATGCCGGCAGGTACGTTACCAGCAGCATTACCACCACCCTTGGCTATGATTCGAGAAATTCCCGGATCAACCCCACCAGCGGGTCCAACCACAGGCTCTCGGTGGAGTATGCCGGCGGCGGCCTCGGCGGAGAGATCGATTTTGTTAAATACATTGGTGAAACCGGGTGGTATTATCCCCTGTTCTGGAAGTTCACCGGGTTTCTCCATGCCAAGGCAGGATACCTGGATGATCAGTCGGACAAGGATATTGAGATCGATTACGAGCGGTTTTACCTCGGGGGAATGCGTTCCGTAAGGGGTTATGACTGGCAGGACATCAATGCGTCGGATTCCGATGAGGTTGAGATCAGGGGCGGAGAGAAGATGATCCAGTTCAATGCAGAGCTTCTCTTTCCCCTTTTTGAGGATGTCGGATTGACCGGGGTGGTGTTTTATGACACCGGTGATGTCTATGAAGACAGTGAGGATATCGTCCTGGAGGATCTCTACTCCAGCTACGGCGCCGGCTTCAGGTGGCAGTCCCCCATGGGTCCCATCCGCATCGAGTACGGGGTTATCCTTGACGGCAACGAGTACGAATCCGGCGAGGGTCGTTGGGAGTTCTCCATGGGTGGCGCTTTTTAAAAACCAGAAAATTTAAATCAAAACGGAGGATAACATGAAAAAAAACGGTATGATCCTTTTAACAGCAGCATTGTTCCTTTTCGGTTCACTCATCCCGTCCCTTGCAGCAGATGCCTCAAAGATCGGAATCGTGGACTTTCAGAAAATTCTTGCCGACTCCAGCACAGGCCAGCAGGCAAAGGCCGAGATAAACAAGAAGGGAAAAGAGCTCGAGGCTTCCCTCAAGGAAAAGGGGATGGAAATCGAGGAGCTGAAAAACAAGATTCAGCGAGAATCCCTTGTCATGAGCAAGGAGAAGCGGGAGGAAAAACAGCGGGAGCTGCGGATCAAGATCAATGATTTCAAGTCCTTGCAGAAGAACTACACGGAAAAGTTCAAGCAGATGGAAGGACGTCTTGTCAATAAAATCAAAAAAGAGGTGCTGGATATTGCAAAAAAGATCGGTGAGCAGCAGGATTATCTCATGATCCTCGAACGTAACGAGGCCGGAGCCATCTACTTTTCCGATTCCCTTGATATCACCGATGCTGTCATCGAAGCGTACAACGACAAGAACTGAACATGGTGATCGGGGGAACCCGATAAATCAAGGTCCGTCTTTTGTGTTGGGCCATGGGCACATATTTAGTGCTTGAACGAAAACTCACCCATTTGCTGCGTTGCTGCAAAATTTTAAAATTTTTTGCGCCTTGCACCTGGGCAAGTTTACGTCCAATCACAGGGTTTTCGGTCAGCCACTATTTAATCTGGAATATGGGAAAGGGAAATGGTACTTAGTGTTAAACAGATAGCCGAAAAAATCGATGCCGCTGTTGTGGGAGACCCCTCCCTTGAGATCAGTGGGGGGGGCGCTTTCGAGGATGCCGGCGGTGACCAGATTACCTTTGCCTCGGATGTCAGGTTTTTGAAACAGCTCTCCGGGACAGGGGCCGGCGCCGTGATCATTCCCGAGGAATATGACGGTTTTGATGCGAATTCCGTCAAAGGGGCCTTTTTGCGGTCAAAGAACCCGAAACGTGATTTTTTCAGGATACTGGGCCTTTTTCATCCGCCAAAAACCTTTGAAAAAAAGATATCCCCCGGGACCTGTCTGGGAAAGAACCTGATCCTGGGCAGGGATGTCACCATCTCAGCCAATGTGACCCTTGGCGACAATGTGTGCCTTGGCAGCGGGGTGGTCCTAATGCCCGGGGTCTACATCGGAGACGATGCTGTCATCGGGGATGATACTGTGATCAAACCCAATGCGGTCCTGATGGAGAGAACCGTGGTGGGCCGAAGGGTGCTGATCCATCCGGGAACGGTGGTCGGCTCTGACGGGTTCGGGTTTACCCCTGACCAGGACCGGCACGAAAAGCTTGTCCATGCCGGGTATGTCCAGATCGATGATGATGTGGAGATCGGGGCCTGCAACACCATCGACCGGGGAACCTTTGGCAGGACCTGGATAAAAAACGGGGTGAAAACCGACAATCTGGTCCACATCGCCCACAACGTTGTTGTCGGCGCGAACACCCTTGTGGTGGCCCAGGCAGGTATTGCCGGCAGCACCGAGATCGGCAGCAATGTTATCCTTGCCGGCAGGGCCGGTGTGTCCGGCCATTTGAAGGTCGGGGACGGATCCATTGTCGGGCCCGGGGCCGGTGTGCTAAAGGATGTAAAACCAAACCAGATCGTGTCGGGTTTTCCCTCCATGCCCCACAAGCTGTGGCTCAAGGTGGGGGCTCTCATTCCAAAGCTTCCTGAAATGAGAAAACGGCTGGCCTCCCTGGAGAAGAAAATAGTTCAATTCGAGAAGCAATAACGGAGTTGTCCAAATGATCCATCCAACGGCAATCATTGACCCGGGGGCCGAGATTGGCCCCAATGTCACCATTGGTCCCTTTGCCATCATAAAAAACAATGTCACCATTGGTGCCAACAGCGACATCGGGCCCTACACCATCGTTGACCAGTATGTCTCCATCGGTCCGGACTGCCTGATCTTTCAGTACGCCTCCATTGGCGCAGCTCCCCAGGATCTGAAGTACCACGGGGAAAAAACCTACCTGAAGATCGGCAGGGGCACCATTGTCCGGGAGTTTGTCACCATCAACCGGGGAACGGAATTCGGCGGGGGGTACACCGAGGTGGGCAAGGAGAACTACCTCATGGCCTACACCCACATCGCCCATGACTGCAAGACCGGCAGCAAGGTGATCCTGGCCAACAACTCCACCCTGGCCGGTCACATTGAGCTTGGGAACAACGTCACCATCGGCGGTCTGGTGGCGGTTCACCAGTTTGTTCGCATAGGGGATTTTGCCTATATAGGCGGTAAGTCCGCCGTTGTGAAGGATATCCCCCCCTATGTCATTGCCGCCGGGGACCGGGCAACCCTCCACGGTTTGAACAATGTGGGGTTGAAGCGGCAGGATTTTTCAAAATCCACCATTGGCGAGCTGAAAAAAGCCTACCGGATTTTTTTCAGAATCGGGCTTACCGTCAAGCAGGCCGCAGACAGGGTCAAGGCCGAAGTGGAACAGATTCCCGAAGTGATCAATTTCATGAGCTTCGTACAGGAATCCAGCCGGGGCATTACCAGGTAATGGTGAACCCGTCCAACACCATCGGCCTCATTGCAGGGGGGGGGCAGTTTCCCCTGCTGTTTGCCGAGGCCGCCGGAAAAAAAGGGATACAGGTCCATGCAGCGGCCTATGTCAACGAAGCGGCAAAGGAACTGGAGCACCGCGTTGCCTCGATCCAGTGGCTCCATCTGGGACAGGTGGGACGTCTGGTCTCCTTTTTCAGAAAGCAGGGGATCAGCCAGGCCGTGATGATGGGCAGTGTGAAGAAAACCCGGTTGTTCACTGACATCCGGCCGGATTTAAAGGCCATGGCCTTTATCGCCAAAATGGGGCACACCCATGACGACTCGGTGTTGACGGCCTTTGCCAACCTGTTGGAAGGCGAGGGAATTGTTATCCGGCCCTCCACATGGCTCCTGCCCGAACTGATCTCCCCCAGGGGGTGCTGGACGGCGAGAAAACCCGGCTCCGGGGAAAAAAAAGATATACGCACCGGGTGGCGCATGGCCAAAGAGATCGGCCGCCTGGATATCGGGCAGTGTGTTGTGGTGAGCAACGGCACGGTTTTGGCCGTGGAAGCCGCCGACGGCACCGATGCCACCATCCGCCGGGGGGCGGCTTTGTCAAAACGGGGGGCCGTGGTTGTTAAACGGTCAAAGCCCGGCCAGGACCTGCGGTTTGATCTGCCCTCGTCAGGGGT
>DATFJZ010000421.1:0-5826 GCA_035268945.1 Desulfobacteraceae bacterium
TGGATGATCCGGTAAGCCAGGTGGATACGGACACGGCATCGGAGATCATCAAGGGTCTTGCGGGATTGAAGAACAAGAGAACCATGGTCATTGTCTCCCACAGGATTTCAGCCCTTACCGCCTGTGACACCATCTACGTATTAAAAGACGGCACCATTGACGATCAGGGAAGCCATGACAGTTTGATGAAGAAAAACGGGTTTTACCGAAACACCCACGCCCTCCAGCTCTAACCGGATCAAGCCTGTCCGGAAAGCTGTTCGGCACCCTGCCCGGCAACGATTCCGGAAACGGGGGCCGACGGGTTGACCCCTTGTCTGCTGATACAATGATGATCAAGTTTTTAGAATAGCGCCGCCCCCAGCGACTGCCCTGTCAGGAACGAGAACGTCGGAGGGCTTTTTGCCCTGCCAGGCTAAAAATCAAGAACTGCGGCCACTGGTCCTCAAACAGCTTGATTTTCTAAACGCCTGGCAGGGCAAAAAGCCTGATCTCCTTTGGTTCTCAATGTTCCTGACAGGGCAGCCGCTGGGGGCTCCTAATCGGTTCTTCCGAAAAACTTGATAATCGAGTGAAAGTCAATCACTAAAAACTGGATCATCGAGTTATATCCATACAAAATGAAATAAAACCTGTCAATATCTTATTTCACAATGACATTTTTTCGGTCATACGCCTCCCCATCGCGGGCACTGTTTTTTTTCTCTTTGTGATATGCCTTGACAGGTAAAATTTCATTTGTTAGTCAGTAAATATAATTCATTCAATGAAAAGGTCACCTTCAGCTGTGAAGCAAGACTGTTCTTTGAACGTTTGGCCCTGATAGCAGGCACAAAACAGTGCCTTTCTTTAATTTCTGACACAAGCACCGTAGCAGAAATCAAAAAAAGGTACTCTTTTACGCCATTAATGATCACATTTTTTCGATGAGTAACA
The DNA here is from genome assembly GCA_035268945.1 of Desulfobacteraceae bacterium. Classification (GTDB taxonomy): domain Bacteria; phylum Desulfobacterota; class Desulfobacteria; order Desulfobacterales; family Desulfobacteraceae; genus DATFJZ01. Next base: position 937 of record DATFJZ010000421.1, read on the forward strand.
CCTGGCCTGGCCCTTACCCCATCAATTATGGAGGGATCCCATGGAGACAATTGAAAATGAAACTGACCGGCTGAAACCGATCCAGAAAATCGTCCAGTCGTGTATTCAGTGCGGTACCTGTTCCGGGTCCTGCCCCAATGAATTTGCCATGGATTACACCCCCAGGACTCTTTGGCAGATGGTGTTGGCCAATGAGACAGATGACATTTTTCAAAGCAGGACCTTCACCCTCTGTTCGGCCTGCTACTACTGCACCCTGCGCTGCCCCAGGGGCCTTGAGCTCACCGATGCCATGGCAGCCCTGAAACAGCTGGCGGTGGAGGAAAACATGCCCCGACACAGGCAGAGCACACTGTTCTACAAAAATTTTGTGGAAAGTGTCCGGCGCCACGGTCGGGTCAGGGAGATGGAGTTCATGACCCTCTATTTTCTTGCCCTGAAGAACCCCCTCCATCCCTTTGGCTTTGCAGGCCTGGGGGCAAAGCTTTTCATGAAAAAGAAGATCGACCTGCAGCTGCCCTCCAGGGGAACGGGGAAACTGGCGCCGCTGTTTGACAAAGTCGCCGAATTGGAGAAACTGGAGAAAGAGGCATGAAATACAACTACTATCCCGGCTGTTCCCTTGAGGGAACGGCGACTGAATACGACATTGCCACCCGGGCGTTTATCAAGGCCGCCGGTTGCGAACTCGTTGACATTGATGACTGGACCTGCTGCGGGGCCAGTGCGGCTGATGCGGTGAGTCATCTGCTCTCCCTTGCCCTTCCCGCAAGGGTTATCGCCCTTGCCGAACAGCAAAACGACATCGACGACATCCTCGTGCCCTGCTCGGCCTGCTACCTGAATTTAAAACGGGTGACAACCAGGATCCCCTCGGACCTGACCCTGGCCAGAAAACTCAACCTCATCCTTGAGCAAGAAGGCCTTGCCCTTGCCGGGCGGGCCAGACCAAGACATCTCCTCGATGTCATTACCAGGGATATCGGCCCGTCAGGTGTCAGGGACCTTGTCACAACTCCCCTGGAGGGCCTCACCATTGCCCCCTATTACGGATGCCAGTGCCTCCGGCCCTATGCCGTTTTTGACGACCCTGAAGCCCCCGTCTCCATGGAGCCTTTCATCGAGGCCGTCGGCGGCCGGGTGCATCCCTGGGACATGGGGGGCAAATGCTGCGGCGCCTCCCACATGAACACAAAACCCCATGTGGCAATGGAGCTTGTCGGCGCCATCCTCAAGGGAGCCCGGGCCGCCGATGCCATTGTCACGGTCTGCCCCATGTGCCAGATGAACCTGGAGGCCCACCAGAAAAAAATTTCCCGCCTCCACAACGAGGAGCTCAACATCTCCATCCTCTACCTGCCCCAGCTTCTTGGCCTGGCCCTCGGCCTGTCGGAACAAGAGGTGGGCATGAACCTGAACCTGTCGGTAACCAGGGAGTTTAGAAACCGGGCAGGCTTGACAATGGAGAAAAGAGAGGCAATCGGTAACAACCCCTGAGCTAAAGACTCAGGGGCTTTCTTGCCGATTTTTTATAACCGGCATGGCCGGAGCATGGTTATCGAACCGGCCACAACAAATTTTGAAAGTCCTGCTATTGCAGCTGGTTGGCCGGACTTTCATATAAACGGCCATGAGCAGCAAGCTCACAACAAAGGTAGAAAGTCGAATTAGAGGCAGCCGGTTCGGGGTTTTGTCCCTAGCGGTTTTGAGCGGTAGCTGTGAGCACGGATGCTCAAAACAGCTGCCGCTCACCTCGGAGCAAATCCTGGATGATTTGCGTGACTCGAAGAGGAGCCCTGGCTCCATGAGCGTAGGACAAAACCCCGAATTGGCTGCCGGCGCAACACGACTTTCATATAAAAAGCACCTGACACCGAAAGTTGAATCAATAACCAATGGTGCATACGCGCTTGAGCCTTTTTCAGGAGGTTTGGAATGCATGAACGAATCGGATTCTACATCTGCCACTGCGGCATCAATATTTCCTACAGGGTCAGGGTTGCAGAGGTGGCTGAATATGCGGCAACCTTTCCCGGTGTCGTGGTTTCCAGGGATTACCTTTTCATGTGCTCGGACCCGGGACAGGAGCTCATCGAAAAGGATATCCACGAACACAACCTAAACCGGGTGGTGGTGGCATCCTGTTCTCCTCGAATGCACGAAAAGACCTTCCGGGGGGCCTGCCAGCGGGCGGGACTCAACCCCTACAACGCCTTTCACATGGTCTGTGTCCGGGAACACGCCTCCTGGGTAACACAAGACGAGGATCAGGCCACAAAAAAAGCCATGACCATCGTCAGCGCCGGGCTGAGACGGGTTGTCTTCCAGGACCCCCTCATCCCCAGCCGGTTCACCGTCAACAGCAATACCCTTATCATCGGCGGGGGCATTGCCGGCATGCAGGCAGCCCTGGACATTGCCGCATCGGGTTTTAAGGCGGTGCTGGTGGAGAAACAGCCCACCGTCGGCGGCCACATGCTGCAGTACGACAAGACGTTCCCCACCCTGGACTGTGCGGCATGCATCGGCACCCCCAAGATGGTTGAGGTGGGCCAGAGCAGAAACATCGATCTGTTCACCTGCAGCGAGGTTGAAGCGATCAAGGGGTTCATCGGCAACTTCAAGGTCACGGTGAACCGCAGGGCAAGATACGTCAAATCCACCTGCACCGGCTGCGGTGAATGCGCTTTGGTGTGCCCGGTGACCTCTCCCAATGAATGGGACGTGGGAACCAAATCGAGAAAGGCGATCTACATTCCCTTTCCCCAGGCCGTGCCGGTGCGGTATGTCATCGACAAACGGGCAACGCCCCCCTGCAAAACCGCCTGTCCCGCCGGCACCAATGTCCAGGGATATGTTCAAATGGTAAAAATCGGAAATTACCAGCAGGCGTTGAACATCATCATGGAGCGCCTGCCCCTGCCCGGTGTCCTTGGCAGGGTCTGTCCCCACCCCTGTGAAGATCAGTGCCGAAGGGCAATGGTGGATTCCCCCCTGGCCATTCGAGCACTGAAGCGATTCGCCGCCGACCGGGGAGACCTTTCGGCAGTGCCCCGGTCCGACCTTCCCCTGCGGGACGAGAAGATCGCCGTTGTCGGCTCCGGCCCTGCAGGGCTGACAGTGGCCTACTACCTGCGGCGAAAGGGGTTCCAGATCACCATTTTTGAAGCCATGGACAAACCCGGGGGAATGCTGCGAACCGGTATACCCGATTACAGGCTTCCCCCTGAGATTCTCGACGAGGAGATCGACCACATCCTCTCCACGGGGATTGAGCTTCACACCGCAAAGAAACTCGGACGGGACTTTACCCTGGATAGCCTCAAGGAGCAGGGCTTCCAGGCGATCTTCCTGGGCATCGGTGCCCATGTACCGGTGGGGCTCAATATTGAAAACGAGGATGCCAACGGTGTTATCGATGCCGTGCCGTTTCTCCGCCGGGAAAACCTTGAAAGACCCGGTTCTGCAGGAAAACGGGTCATTGTCATCGGCGGTGGCAACGTGGCCATGGATGCCGCCCGGATGGCCATGCGGTCCGGTGCTGAAACGGTGATGGTGGTCTACCGGCGAACGGCCACGGAAATGCCCGCCGATCCCGAAGAGATCCAGGGGGCCCGGGACGAGGGGATCAGCCTTGTCACACTTGCCGGACCCAAGGGAGTAAAAGTGGACAACGGCCGGGTCTGCGGGCTTGTGTGCATCAAAAACCGGTTGGGGCCTGCCGACAACAGCGGCCGACGGCGGCCTGTTCCCCTGGAAAACAGCGAACATCTCCTGGAATGCGACATGATCATTCCGGCCATCGGTCAGAAGGTCGACATCGATCCCATCGTGTCTGACACCCCCATGGAGACCACCGCCTGGGGCACTCTGGAGGTGAATCACACCACCATGGAAACCTCCATACCCGGGGTCTTTGCCGCAGGGGACGGCACCACCGGCCCTGCCACCGTTGTCGAAGCCGTTGCCGGAGGCCACAGGGTTGTTACGGCCATTGAGCGGTATCTCAACGACGAAATGGCCCTGTTTGACCAGGAAACGCAAGAGCCGTATGTCGTACCCAGCGAAGCTGATTTCGCACCCATGCCCAAAAACCCGGTGCAGGTGGAACGGGCCGAATCGGATCTCTTTGAAGCGCCGGCACGGATCGGGTCATTTGAAGAGGTGGATCTGGGGCTAAACGAGGTCGTTGCCCGGAATGAAGCAGAAAAATGCCTCAACTGCGGCGGCTGCTGTGACTGCAGGCTCTGTGTGGACCAGTGCAGGGCCGAGGCCATCGACCACGACATGGTGGATGGCCACGACACCATGGATGTGGGTTCCATCGTCGTTGCCACGGGCTTTGATACCCTCGACCCCTCTTCCATCACCCAGCTGGGGTACGGCCGTTATCCCAATGTCTTTACCAACCTGGAATTTGAACGGCTGTCCAATGCCACCGGCCCCACAGCGGGCAAACTGCTCAAGCGAAACCCTGCCGTTCCCATGGAATATACAACGCCGCCGAAAAGCGTTGCCATCCTCCACTGCATAGGCAGCCGGGATGTCAATCACCACGAGTACTGCTCCAGGACCTGCTGCATGTACGCCTTGAAATATGCCCATCTGCTCAAAGACAAATGCGGCCACGACACCGAGATATACAATTTCTACATTGACATGCGCTGTTTCGGCAAGGGGTATGAAGAGTTCTACGCAAAGGTTCAGTCCGAAGGCGTTCACATGATACGGGGCAAGGCCTCCCAGGTCACCGAAGAACCCAACGGAACGTTGGTTGTCAAGGCCGAGGACACCCTCCGGGGCAAAGTCGTTCACGTCCCCGTGGAGATGGTAATTCTCTGCACGGCCATGGAACCCAGGGCAGACGCCACCCAGGTGGCTCGGACCCTG
>DATFJZ010000422.1:0-2141 GCA_035268945.1 Desulfobacteraceae bacterium
AGAGTGAAAAAATCCCGCGACAAGGGATTTGAAGAAAAAAACAGCAGAGGAGAGGTGGTCAACCGGGTCACCAATATGGCATCCGTGGGGTCGGCTGCCATGGACAATGAGGAGTGCTGGATCTACCAGAACCTGATGCGCTCCCTTGGCCTGGTCTACATCGAACATCAGGCCCGTATCTGACACAGCGCTACAGTAGCGGCTCTGGCAGAGTCGTTTGGACGCGGTGCAATGACAAACCACTGGATCGACATCAAAAACAGCGACTGCATTCTTATCATGGGAAGCAATGCGGCGGAAAACCACCCCGTTTCGTTCAAGTATGTTACCAAGGCCATGGAAAAAGGGGCCACGTTAATCTCCGTTGATCCCCGGTTCACAAGGACCTCATCCAGGGCCGATATTTTCGCCCCGATCCGGTCGGGAACCGACATTGCCTTTCTCGGAGGCATGATCAAGTATATCCTGGACAAGGATCTGTACAACCATGAATATACAGCGGCCTATACCAATGCCCCGTTTATCGTCGGCAAAGACTACTCCTTTGATAACGGCCTCTTTTCCGGTTACAAGGCGGCAGAAGAGGGACCGGGCCGGGGAGCCTACGACAAGTCCCAGTGGGCCTTTGACATGGACAGCAACGGGGTGCCCAGGAAGGACCGAACCCTGAAACATGACCGCTGTGTGTTCCAGCTGCTGAAAACCCATTTCCAGCGGTACGATTTGGAGACAGTTTCCAAGGTGACAGGGACATCAAAGGACGACCTGAAAAGGGTTTACAAGTCCTATGCCGCCAGCGGGGCAAGGGGAAAAGCCGGGACCATCATGTACGCCATGGGCTGGACCCAGCACACCGTGGGAACCCAGAACATCCGCACCATGGCCATAATCCAGCTGCTGCTGGGCAACATGGGTGTTGCCGGCGGCGGTGTCAACGCCCTGAGGGGAGAATCCAATGTTCAGGGTTCCACAGACCACTGCCTGCTGTGGCACATCTGGCCGGGATACCTGAAAACAGCCAGGGCTTCCAACACCTCCCTTGAAGAATACAACAAAAAGTGGACCCCGGCCAGCCAGGATCCCCTGTCCGCCAACTGGTGGCAGAACTACTCCAAATACTCGGTATCCCTGTTAAAATCCTTTTTCGGAGAAAAAGCCACGAAAGACAACCAGTTCGGGTACAACTGGCTGCCCAAGGTGGACGACGGCAAGGCCTATTCGTGGTTTGACCTGTTTGATGCCATGTACAATAAAGCGATAAACGGATTCTTTGCCTGGGGGCAGAATCCCGCCTGCTCGGGATCCAATGCCGGCAAGATCAGAAAAGCCATGGCAAATCTCGACTGGATGGTCAATGTCAACCTCTTTGACAACGAAACCGGCTCTTTCTGGAAGGGACCCGGTGTGGATCCAGCGTCTGTTAAAACCGAGGTGTTCATGCTGCCGGCCTGTGTCTCCGTTGAAAAAGAGGGAAGCATCACCAATTCAGGACGGTGGATGCAGTGGCGGTATCCCGGCCCCGCCCCAAAGGGCAACAGCCTGCCCGACGGTGATATTATCATGCAGCTGGGCCACAAAATAAAAAAAGAGTACAAAAACAGCGGTACGTTCCCTGAACCGATCCGCAACCTCAAATGGGATTACGAGACCAACGGGATTTACGATCCCCACAAAGCGGCAAAGGAGATCAACGGATACTTTGTCAAAGACACCGTTATCAAGGGAAAAACCTTTAAAAAAGGGACACTGGTGCCAAGCTTCGCCTATCTTACGGCGGACGGCTCCACCTCTTCCGGTAACTGGCTCTACTGCAACTCCTATACGGAAAAGGGAAATATGTCAGCAAGAAGAAGCAAAACAGATGCTGTCAATAAAATTGGGCTTTATCCTGAATTTGCCTGGTGCTGGCCGGTGAACCGCCGTATCATCTACAACCGCGCATCTGTTGATCTTAAGGGCCATCCATGGGATAAAAAAGACTGGGTGATCCGATTTGAAGGCGAGGAAAAAAACGGCAAGTATGTTACCAAAAAATGGACCGGCGATGTGCCCGACGGCGGGTGGTATCCCCTGGAAAACCCCGACGGATCCAAACGAGACGACGCAAAACATCCCTTTATCATGCGGAAACACGGTCACGG
>DATFJZ010000423.1:0-2500 GCA_035268945.1 Desulfobacteraceae bacterium
TGAAAAACACCGAGTTCGGCCTTGAGGTGAAGGATGTCGATCCAAAGGAGCGGACCGAGGCGGCCATGAAGGCCCTGGAGCAGGTGGGGCTCAAGGGGCATGAGAACTCCTATCCCGACCAGCTCTCCGGGGGTATGCAGCAGCGGGTGGGTCTTGCCAGGGCCCTGGCCCTGGATGCCGACATCATGCTCATGGACGAGGCCTTCAGCGCCCTGGACCCCCTGATCCGCCGGGACATGCAGGACGAACTGCTGGCCCTCCAGGAGAAGATGCAGAAGACCATCCTCTTTGTCAGCCACGATTTGGACGAGGCCTTGAAACTCGGGGACCGCATCGTTCTCATGAAAGACGGCGTCATCGTTCAGCAGGGAACGGCCGAAGAAATCCTCACCAACCCGGCCAACGACTATGTCGCCAAGTTTGTTGAAGATGTGGACATGTCCAAGATCATCACCGCAGAAAATGTCATGGTCAAACCCCTGGAGCTCTCCTACTACGAAACCGACGGGCCCAAGGCAGCCATTCACCGGATGAACAAGGCCGGGTCTGACTACCTGTTTGTCAGGAAGGACAAGCGCCTGAAAGGAGTTGTCACCATCGAAGACACCGTGGCGGCAAACAAAAAAGGGGAAAAAGACCTCCACACCATACTCAAGGAGGACCACACCGTGGTAGCCGCTGACACCCCTGCCAATGAACTTTTCAATATCATCAACGACAACCCCTACCCCATTGCCGTTGTCAACGAAGATCAGAAGCTTGTGGGGGTTGTCACCAAAACATCCCTGTTTACGGGACTTGCAGACAATATCCAGGAAGGAGAAGAATAGATATGTACCGAATACCCATTGGAAAAGCCATCGAATCTTCCATTGATTTTTTTGTTGACCAGTTCTCTTTTATCACAAAGGGAATATCCACCATCACCGAAGCAGGCATTGACATCCTCGTTGGCACATTGATGTTTTTTCCGCCATGGATGCTGATCTTACTCATTGCCGGCGGATCATGGTTCGTCACCCGCAAAAAGGGGCCGGGCCTTGCCATCTTTTGCCTTGCAGGGCTGGGCCTGGTATGGAACATGGGATTATGGGAGCCAACGGTGAGCACCATTGCCCTGGTTCTCATCGCCACCCTGGTCTCCATTGTCATCGGCGTACCTCTGGGGATCATGGCAGCCCTGAACAAGACATTCTACCGCATTGTCATGCCCATCCTGGACTTCATGCAGACCATGCCGGCCTTTGTATACCTGATCCCCGCCATCCCCTTTTTCGGACTGGGACCTGTGGCGGCGATCTTCTCCACGGTGATCTTTTCCGTTCCCCCGGCCATCCGGCTCACCTGCCTGGGCATCCGTCAGGTACCCACCGAGCTGGTGGAAGCGGCTGACGCCTTTGCCTGCACCAAATGGCAGAAACTGACCAAGCTTCAGATCCCCATCGCCACCTCCACCATCATGGCCGGTATCAACCAGACCATTATGCTGGCCCTGTCCATGGTGGTCATTGCGGCCATGATCGGCGCACGGGGCCTTGGCGGCGAAGTATGGAAGGCCATCCAGAGGCTCCAGCCGGGGCGTGGTTTTGAGGCGGGCCTTGGCATCGTCATCGTTGCCATCATCCTTGACCGGCTCATGCAGCAGTTTGGCGAACAGAAGCAGTAACAGAAGACCAGAGGGGTTTTCTGGGAACAATACAATACATATTTTTTATGGAGGAAACATGAAAACAAGGTTATTCACGATTGTACTGGCATCTCTCTTTCTCGCAGCAGGATTGAGTTCTCCGGTTTTAGCCGGTGGTGAAAAGGTGAAAATCGGCTATGTGGAATGGGCCTGTGCCACAGCATCCAGCAACACCGTCAAGGCCGTACTCCAGGAAAAAATGGGATACGACGTGGAATTGATCCCTGTCAGTGGCGCGGCCATGTGGAAGGGGCTGGAAACCGGGGATATCGATGTCATGACCACGGCATGGCTGCCTGTCACCCATTCCACCTATTATGAAAAAGTAAAAGACGATGTTGACAACCTTGGCGTCAATTGCAAAGGCGCCGGCATCGGCCTTGTTGTTCCCCAGTACGTCACCATCGACTCCATTGACCAGATCAACGCCAACGCGGACAAGTTTGATGGCAAAATCATCGGTATCGATCCCGGTGCCGGCATCATGAGCAAAACAGAAAAAGCCCTTGATGATTACAACATGGACGAGATGAGACTGGTGGATTCAAGCGGTGCCATGATGACGGCCACCCTTGCCAACAAGATCAAAAACAAGGAGTGGGTGGTTGTCACCGGCTGGACCCCCCACTGGAAATTTGCCCGCTGGGACCTGAAATACCTCGAGGATCCCAAGGGTGTTTACGGCGGAGCCGAGCACATCGCCACCATCGCCCGCAAGGGACTGAAAGAGGATATGCCAAAGGCCTACGCCATGCTGGACAATTTCCACTGGACCCTTGCCGAGATCGGCGAGCAGATGGGCTGGAATGCCGA